>DGFF01000034.1 GCA_002391545.1 Candidatus Fermentithermobacillaceae bacterium UBA3907
AGATGTGTATAAGAGACAGCTGTAATATTAGGACGAACTTTCATATTTCTCCCAATCTGTCTGATCTTCTTAGCCAAATCTGCAATTGCAAGCACATCTTCATCAGTTTCTCCTGGGAGTCCGATCATGAAATAAAGTTTTATGTTTGAAAACCCGTTGGAAAACGCATAAGTAGCTGCATCTATCAGGTCCTCTTCCGTAACCTTTTTATTAATGATATCCCTCATCCGCTGAGTGCCAGCTTCAGGGGCCAGGGTCAACCCGACCTTCTGACCTGAAGACAGCGTTCGCGCAAGGTCGATTGAAAATGAATCTACACGAAGGGAAGGTAGGGAAACCCTCGCCCCGCACGGATTCTCCTTCACAAGCCTCGTCACTAACTCTTCAATGCAACTGTAATCCGCAGACGATAAAGATACCAAAGATACTTCCTCGTACCCTGAAGCGTCAACAAGGTTTCGACTTAGATCATCTATGGTCTCTAAGGAACGTTCTCGAACTGGACGATATATGGTCCCCGCCTGGCAAAACCTACACCCCTGGGTGCAACCTCTCATGATTTCCACCATTGCTCTGTCATGGATAGGCTCCATAAGTGGAATCAAAGGTCTGACGGGAAACGGAGCAGCCTCAAGAGACTTTACTATCCTGCGACTAATCTTAGCAGGAGCTTCGTCCCCAGACACGCCCCTAGTTCTCTCTTTGGGACGTATGCTTTCTATCGTCCCATCCCTTTTGTACCCAATATCGTAGAGGGAAGGAACATATACCCCTTCTACCAGTGAAAGATCTCTCAAAAGTTCGTCTCGGGATTCGCACGAATTCTTCCACGCCTTGTAAACGTCTGCGATCTCCAGTACCACTTCTTCGCCGTCCCCCAAAACAAAAACATCTATGAAAGGCGCGATCGGTTCTGGAGCCATAGCGCAAGGTCCGCCTGCTATAATGAGGGGATATCCTTCCTTCCGATCTTTACATCTTAATGGCACTCCTCCTAGATCTAACATGTTCAACACATTTGTGTAAGTGAGTTCGTACTGCAAGGAAAATCCAACAATGTCGAAAGAAGAAAGAGGTAACCTGGTCTCAAGACCAAACAAGGGAATACCTGTATCTCTCATCAATTTTTCCATATCAGTCCAAGGAGCGTATACCCGATCGCACAAGACATCCGGGCGCTCGTTTAATACAAAGTACAAGATTTGAGAACCGAGATGGCTCATGCCGATCTCATAGACATCTGGAAAACCTAGGGCGAATAGGACGTCTGTGCCGGTGCGATCTTTTTTCGGTACGTTAATTTCTCCACCTGTATACCGACTAGGTTTTTCTACCTTGCTCAAATGCCACCTTATCTCGTTCCATGAAATAGCTTCGTTTCGAGCCTCGGCCAATTCTTAACCTGCCTTTCGTCACATGCTGTCCAAAACAGTCATATGTGACATTCATAAAACCTTGCCTTAAGTTTACCATTATAACCTGCTTAAAACCAACAGTGACAGTTTCCTATTCCTATCAAGATTGATATAGTACTAAAGTAGGAAGGGGGATCCTAGGATTGTACGATTCCGAACTTGATGTTTTCAATCAGAGTGAGCAAAAACTTATAATCGTTCCCACAGTAAATGTTGGTATGCTTCAAATGGGCCCACAAGATCCCAATCCAATGGCTGTTGTGTGGATTTCTTACCCATCTGTCGAAGAAGCTTCGGAGATGGCTAATGCCATACTTGCCCATCAAACTGGCATCAAACCTTTTGCCACAGGCCCAGATGTTTTTGTAGGGGATACAGCCGTAAAAATTGACATATCTTCCCGGCCCTCACTTGGCAAAGGTTACCTATGCCAAGTGATGCTAAAAGCAGACCCAAAGCACTCAACGTACCTTTTGTATGCTGCATCTCACGTGTCAGAAGAAGCACGCAAAGTTTTCTACGCCTTGTACGACCGTACTAATAGCTATTTATTCACAGTATCTTGCGGCAACGATCTACTGTTAGACACATTGAACCTAATCAAATATACAGTGACTAAGAAGGGAGTTTAGTTCTGTGTCGTTGGCAAACAAGTACCCAGATGAGGAAGTGTTATGCGTTCCTACCAAGCACTTATACTATGAACTCGGTCGTTGGCGGGGTCTTAAAATGCCCACCCCTGATGTATGGCAAACTGTGGCAAAGCATTCCATCTTTAAGCCGAGAGAGGTAGTCGAATCCGATTCGTGTTTCAAACAACTCATTTCATACACTCTCTTCCTATCACAGAACAAGATATTCGTCATGAAACGGCTCAGCACCCAATCAGAAGATAGGCTTCACGACCTTTTGTCTGTGGGCGTTGGTGGACACGTAAACCCAGTAGATGATATCTCTTGGCCCAATAAAAGGTCAGTAGCAGACGTAAAAGCCATCGTAGGTCTTAATACTATTAGGGAAATAAGGGAAGAGGTTATCTTCGCTGGGAATCCTTCGCTAAGCGTAATAGGTTTCATCAATGACGACGGAAACGACGTGGGTAAAGTTCACCTTGGCGTCGTATCGGTAGTACAACTAAATTCGCCCATACTTGCGGTGAAAGAAAGTGACAAGATGCTGGGAGGCTGGGTTGACCTCACCAAAATTGGAAACTTGGATTCGTTCGAAAGTTGGTCATCGCTCATACTTGAAAAAGTTATTTAAAATTCGAAGAAGCGCCATGTACAAAGGCGCCTCTTCGAATTCGTCCAACCTTGCCAAACTCTACGCTACCAGATTTTCATTCCAATCCAATCTACCAGTAGGAATGAGAGCCTATTCAAAAACAGCGATATACGCCCTTGAACCGTATTTCCAAACGCGCATCCAAATCCGACCATCATTATATACCTGCCAACTCTCCCTGTTCCTTGGATAAATTTGGATTCTTTACCCACAGTAAAGAAGAAGTAGAACATGATACATAGGAAAAAGACGAAGAACAGCACGTTGTTTACAGTGTTCAAAGGCCTCATAGAGTCTTTAACTTGCACCATTACAGGCCTGGGTGACCTAACTAATGTGTACCCCAAGCCCCATCCGACAAGGATGGAAATTGGGTACCTGGCGAGCCAGTTCCATTCCGCAGGTGCATACCGGAAGTACATAAGTAAGCCTATGGCTCCAGTAATCCAGAAATACCATTGCCCCTCTTCTATGGCATATTGTCTACCATATGGAATAAGATACTCATGAAAGTCTAACACTAAGGAATATGACGTGTATAGCGCCACAAGCGTATACTCGGCAATTCTATACGCTGGATTCTCTTTATATAAGTAACTATACACGGCTAAAGTACCTAACGCGGCAATCCAAATTTGCGGATCCGTCGACATTCGATTCACCTCCTGTTCCTTTCGAACATGTCGCTATGGTTTTTCGTCTATCTAATCACACAACCTTAACCTGAGGGTGTGCCGCTTTTCCTTGTGATGTAAAACCCAATATTACCTAAAATGACGAGAACAATGATCCAAAGGTGGCCCAAGGACTGAGCATCCATAAGCTTCACCGCTTGGCCAGGTCTACCCAGCAATATCTCATACTGAGCAGCTCCCGGCAAACCGCAAAGCATCCCTTTTATCTGGCCTGCCCTAAGAAGGTTCATATTCCCAGGAACCTGAACCGCAACGTCTCCCAGGTAGATATCATAATCGTGGAAGTACGTTGTGTACGTTGGAACCCCAGGCGAACCAGCAGTAAACAGCATAATCCCTTTGCAAGTTTCCTTGTCCCACTTCTTCACTCTTTGCATAAGCGGCAGATCTTCAAAGGAATTGCCTACCCAGTCCTCCTTTGCGCATGCATCCCAGAAATCCAGCTGCATGTTGCGCCACATTGTAGTACCGCCAGCTTTCCAACCTACATAAACCCAGTCTACCCCATATTCTACTTCGATGCCTTCTTCTGCTAAGTCCTCTACAACTTCTAAACAAAATTCGTACCCGAGCTGGGCTCCAGTATTCCACTGAGCAACCCATACAACCTTGACGCCCTTGAGCATGCAATGCCTAAACCACGCCTTGTGCTGGGGACCCAGTTCTCCTGCAGAACCGCCACTATAGGATACGTCTGCAAACACTATGTCTCCAGGATTGAGATTCTCGATCCAGTTATAAATAGGTACGGTAGTCTCCTGGTCTATGGTGATAGCTAATCCTAACGGAAATAGTACTGGAATTGTCAGCAAAACAGCCATACCCAAAAATATCCATCTAGGATCCATAGCGTTCATCTTCTCCCAAAATGTCACTTCATTTCCCTCCCTTCACGGATCATGAATCTTATATAATCTTTAAACATTTATATTGTCACCAATCCAAAAGCGTGAACGGTATCACCGTACATTAATCCGTTCCGCCAAGATATTTCTTATCCAATCCTAGGAACACACGTATGGCTGCAGCATACGCTCCTAAGAATATTCCTATCGAAAGCGCCCTAGCATGTGCCGTGTTCGGTACCGACAATATCCAGTCTTTTATACCCTTGAACCCACCTAGCCAGGCTTCAGAACTCCATATCATTTCACCTATAGAAACGTTACCCAACATGACTATAAAAGCCACTACTAGCAATATGGTAGACTCAACGTTCCTTATTCTAAACGCCCTATACGCTGCAGAAGCAATGAAAAAGGCAAGCATAGAAAACATGGTTGAGTCTAAAGGAACTATTAGTGCGTCATATATCCAAATGAAAGTATTGCTGTCGGGACCCCAGATCAGACCTATGATGGCGTAACCGTACAACACTATTAGAAGCCATACGCTGTACACCCAGTGCTCGCGTTTGCGACGAATAGTATTTATGTGCTGCCGTGAAAGGTTAATAAGCCCCATCAAAAGTCCCATAACGGACATAAAGGTCAACGAAAAGGACAGCCTCGTAAATACTGTCTTTCCCGGCGCAAATTCCCAGGCGATCATAGGTTGAAGCAACTCAAACCCGATACGTATAATAGCAAATACGAGGGCCAATACCATTGGAACTTCCCGTTTCAAATTTCTTCACCTCCTTACTCTTCTAAAAGCGCGCTAAAACATGATAAGCCGAATCATCGCGTCATTGCCGAACGTGTTCATAATTGCACCTATGATAATAATGATTGTAAAAGCTACACGGCCAATGTCCTGCGCAACCACAGACCCGTAAATCACAGGTTCCTTGGAAAGGGTAGCAGCACCTGCGTAGAACTCCTCACCGATCATGGTGTAGTCACAAGCAGCGATGAAGAATGGTAGCTGAGAAGTCGCAGAAGAAGCAGCGATCTGAATTGCTCCTACCAATGCGCCTGCTTCGGCCAAAATCAGAGATTCTGCGTAAAAGTATCCAATTAGGAAGTTAGCAGCAGGTTTCTCTCTAGCGATTATCCCTGCAACTGCCATGGTATAACCAAACTGCCACGGAGAACAGTATCTAACGTCATCGGGGTTGAAAGCGTCTGGCCTTCCTGCCTCAAGATACGCCTGTTTGATGATTTCCTCGTTAACTGCCTGGGTTAGGTAGTCAGTGTTGGTGTTTATGACCCTGGTGTCATACGTTGCACACAGTTTCGCCACGTGAGCAAGGTATGACCAGAAAGCCCACGTATCGTAGTCTCCTACATCTTCAGCATAGTTGGTAATGTGGACTGGTCTACCCATTTCAGTTGCTCGTCCTACAGCCTCTTCAAAGGCTTCCATTCCAGGGATTCGACGAATCTCAGGAATAGGCAATCCAGCTCTTGCCCGCTGGATCATGACATACACGAGGATTATCATTGCAATCCCAAAGAACATGCCGAATACTGCGCTGTCCACGTTGGGGAAAATACCCCACTTTGTTAAAGGTGCCTCTGCCTCAGCCGCTAAAAGCATTAATGTTTTCATTGCCATTTTTTCACCTCCTATTCATTTCTGAGCCAGGCATTTCACTACAAACGCAATATTTTATTACGTGATGTAGTGCAACACACTTGGTGTAACGTTGCTGCGTATAACATTGCATTGAAGTTTCAGCATGGCTTTCTGGTTCATATTATTCGACGCCTACTGCAAAAATCCTTCTTTTTGCTATATAATAAAAGGTTAAAGTCGAAAGTTTGATCCCGATTGCAGGCCCAATAAAATCTGCTGACCTCTGTTATAATCATCAAGGGAGGCGTGATAATTCAGGTGACCAAAGGAGATAAGATTCTCGTACTTTCTTGCATAGTCCTCACGGTTGCAGTTTGGGTAGGGTTTCGCATCCTTGCGCGAAACCAGGATAACCTGGTAGCTGTAGTTGTAGTATCTGGTGAAGAAATACTTCGACTCCCTGTCGGTGGAACATCCATGTCTCAAGCAACAATACATGCTCCAAGAGGAGACATAACCATTGAATACGGCCAGGGCAAGGTCCGAGTACTGCCTCTGGATCACTCCGTTTGCCCAAATGAAATATGCTGGAGAACAGGATGGATTAAAGCCCCAGGGCAATCCATTGTGTGTGTTCCGAATCAACTGGTAATCACCTTGGAAGGCGCCATACCTGAAATCGATTTCATCCTCCACTAAATTAGACGAATCCTTCAATTCCCGTTAATCGCCACCAATTCTTTCTTTAAGATAAGGATTCTTAATCAGATACAATAAAAGCGGCAATCCCAATGCGTAACAGGAAATGAGTTGACCCACAAGAATTTGGGCAAAGACGACGGGATATGCAAGACTGGTTAGAAAAGAGACATACGACGAAACGATTAGGGCATTAACTACTACAGGTGGCAGCGGTGCCAAATAGGGGCTCCACATTTTCTCAGTAAGGTAACCGCTTAGAAGGGTGGCAAAAGCTCCAATGGTAATGTCCCACAGGAAAAACGGGCTCCCCAGATTTGCAAGAATACAACCAACATAAAGTGCCCATTTAGCCCACGGGAACAGATACGGTAGCACAGTGAACATTTCGGATATTCTAATTTGAATAGGCCCGTAGCTAAAACCTGAAAAAGGAGGTAAAAGGGTAAAAAGTGCGTACACGCCCGCAAGCATGGCAACTCTCGTAATCTTGGAGGTATTCTTTTTTGTCATAATTTCCTCTTAACTCCACAACCCAATATCTTTCCTGTAGTAAGCGCCTGTGAAACTGATCTTCCCTACAGCTTCGTATGCAATCTTCCGAGCACGTTCCATACTGTCCCCAAGTGCGGTAACAGCAAGAACTCTCCCGCCTGAAGTAACAATTCGACCTTCTGAATCTCTCTTGGTGCCCGCGTGAAATACCATCACATTTCCTGGCGAAACAGTTGCAGCCTCATTGAGCCCCTCTATGAGATAGCCTGTGTCGTATTTGCCAGGATATCCCATAGAAGCCATCACCACAGTAACTGCTGACTTATCTAGTGCCCGAACTTCGTTCTCAAAAAGGAAATCTAGCAGCCTACCTTGTGCGCACGCGTACAGCATGCCTGCAACATTTCCCGAAAGTCTAGGCAGAACGCACTGAGCTTCAGGATCACCAAATCTAACATTATACTCCAAAACCTTTGGGCCTTCTTCAGTAAGCATCAATCCGGCGTAGATAACTCCTCGATAATCAATGCCTTCTTCTTTCAAGCCTAAGTAAGTTCTATGCAAAATATCACTGCATATTCTCTCTTCTAATCGATCATCTGCAAAAGGCAAAGGAGAATAGGCCCCCATACCGCCAGTCATAGGACCTTTATCTCCATCAAATACTCGTTTATGGTCTTTGGACATGGGAAGACACAGTATGCTGTTTCCGTCACAAACTGCCATAGCTGTGGCTTCAATACCTTGGAGGAATTCCTCTATAACGATGCGCTTCCCTGCTTCTCCGTGCAGCTTGCCTGAAATGAGTCCCTGAATTACGCCCACCGCCTCATTAAAATCCTCGGTGATAGTTACACCTTTACCCCGGGCCAAACCGTCTGCCTTTATCACCCATGGTCCAGGCTTGGATTCTATATAATGGATAGCATCATCAGAAGACTCAAAAACATCAAAGTAGGGATGGGGAATATTGTGTCTCGCCATAAACTGCTTAGCTTCTGCTTTGCTCGCCTCCAAAGCGGCACCTTGTCCTACAGGGCCAAAAACTAATATATCTCTATCCAGAAGATAATCTGCGATTCCCGCCGCAAGGGGATCTTCAGGCCCCACTACAACTAGATCTATTTCTTCTTTTTTGCAAAGTTCTGCAATACCAGCAAATTCTTGAGGATCTAAAGGTACGTTAGTTGCTAAATCCTCAGTTCCTGGGTTGCCAGGTGCTGCCCATATTTTATCTACCCCAGGGCTGTGGCTAATAGCCCACGTAAGAGCATGCTCCCTGCCGCCTGAACCAACAACTAAAACTTTCACAAAAATACCCCCCTGATATCCTTAAGATGCGAGCAAAACTTTCAATGGAGAAAATGACGCGTTCCCGTCGTAACCATGGCAATCTGCAGCCTGTCAGCAGCATCTATAGACTCTTGATCCCTCAATGAACCTCCAGGATGAACTATGGCTGTAATCCCAGCCTTACCTGCCTCTTCCACAGAATCCGGGAAAGGGAAGAAAGCATCTGATGCGAGTGAAGAACCTTGAGCTCGCTCACCTGCTCTCTCAATAGCTATCCTAACTGCGTCTACTCTATTAGGTTGCCCACCGCCAATACCTACCGTCTGGCCATTTTTGGCTAACACAATGGAATTGGACTTTACATACTTGCATACAGTCATGGCAAATTTGAGATCCTCCAACTCCTCGGAAGTAGGTTGCCTCTTAGAAACCACTTTCCAGTCTTCGTCTTGTGGAAGCCGCCTATCTTTTTCTTGCACCAGTATTCCACCCATGGCCGACTTCAAACTGTGATCTTGGTAATACACCTTTTCTCTGCCGAAGGTTTTGGGAGCCAGAAGAAGAACTCTGAGGTCTTTCTTGGTTTTGAGAATGTTGAGGGCTTCATCGGTAAAAGAAGGTGCTACCAAAACCTCCATAAAAACCTTTTTCATGGCCAAAGCGCATTCCTCGTCCACTTGACAATTAAAAGCTACTATACCGCCAAAAGCCGACACAGGATCACAATCAAGGGCTTTTGCGAAAGCGTCCTCGGCGCTGTTACCGATAGCCGCCCCACAAGGAGAAGCGTGCTTCACTATTACGCATCCTGGAGAATCCAAGTCCCAAACAGCGTTGAAAGCATTGTCCAAATCATTTATGTTGTTGTAAGAAATCTGTTTCCCTTGAATCTGACACCCAACTAACGAAGGAATAATGCCTTCAAGCGCCGGCTCATAATAAGCTGCCTTTTGATGAGGATTTTCCCCGTATCTCAACGAAATCTTTTTCTCATACCCAAGCCCCAACTCCTTTGGAAACTCAGATCTTAGCTCAGACCACACACGACCCAAGTAAGACGCGATTGCCGCATCGTAACACGAGGTATGCAGAAACACTTCAAGAGCTAGCTTCTGCCTAAGCTCTTGGCTAACATGCCCGCTTAACTTAAGCTCGTCGATCACTTCTCGATATCTTTCCGGTTTGCATATGACTGTAACCCATCTGTGATTCTTCGCTGCAGCCCGAATCAGACTGGGACCACCTATATCTATCTGCTCCACCATATCTTCCAATGTAGCATCTGGTTTTGAAGCTGCCTCGGCAAATGGATAGAGGTTACACACAACCATGTCGATGGCTTTTATGCCGTGTTCTTCAAGTTCCGACATATCCTCTTTTACGTCACGCCTGGCCAAAATGCCTCCGTGTATCCTTGGGTTAAGAGTCTTTACTCGGCCTCCTAAAATCTCTGGAAATCCTGTAACATCGCTCACTTCCGTAACTTGGATGCCGTGCTCCCTAAGAAATCGAGCTGTTCCCCCTGACGATATTATTTCCCAACCAAGGTCTAAGAGCGAAGCAGCAAAATCACAGATACCTGTTTTGTCCGCTACACTTATGATTGCGCGTTTCAACGGGTACGCCTCCTTATTTTTCTCGATCCTGCGTAAGTATCCTCACTCTGCGTCCCTCAACGGTGAGCCGATTATCAGCTATCAAAGTTATAGCTTCAGGCAGGATCCTATGTTCAATTTCCAATATCCGATCAGACAAAGTTGCCACAGTATCGTCTTCCATAACTTTGCAAGAATCTTGCAAGATGATAGGTCCACCGTCTACACTTAAATCTACAAAAAACACAGTCGCGCCTGATACTTTCACCCCATATTCCAAAGCTTGCTTTTGTGCATTTAGTCCGGGAAACGCAGGCAAAAGAGCAGGATGTATGTTAATAACCTTCATAGGAAAAGCATCTAGTAACGTCTCGCCTACCAAGCGATCATAACCTGCAAGCACAACCAGATCTACCCCATAGGATTTAAGAATCTCAACTAGTTTTTTTTCGTACGGGCCCTTGCATTGAGGCCATTTACCAAAATCCTTAGGTTCTACGACTTTAGCCGGTACTCCCTTTGCATCTGCCCGCTCCAACGCTTTTACTCCAGGCCTATTGGATATAACGACCTTGACTTCGGCCGGTATCTCCCCTTTTTCGCACCCGTCTAATATTGCCTGAAGATTCGTACCTCGACCCGAAACCAAAACACCCAGAGAAATCTTCTCTTCTCCCTCATTCTTCACTTATATCACCTACTACAAAGCATGGGACTCCCGATTCGCGACTAATTGCAGTAACCTTTTGGACATGTGCCGGGTCAACTACAACCACCATCCCTACACCCATATTAAACACTGTGTACATCTCATCTTCAGAAATGCCCCCGAGTTCCTGCAAGACCGAAAATACTGGGGGAATTTCCCAATCTTTGCTTAACCTCATTGTAAAACCAGGAGGAAGTATCCTAGGAATGTTTTTTATTAGTCCTCCTCCAGTCACGTGGGCAATGCCTTTGACTGGAACCGATTCTTTAATCTTCAAGATCAAAGGCGCATATATCCTGGTAGGCTCTAAAAGTTCTTCTCCTAAAGTGCGTCCAAACTCCATTACGTGTTTATCCACCTGCCACCTTACCTCTTCGAAAAACACTTTTCGAGCCAAACTATATCCGTTAGAATGCAGACCCGAAGAGGCAAGACCCAGAAGAACATCTCCTTCTTTTATGTCCTGGCCATCTATTATTTCCCGTTTATCCAATGCTCCTACGCAAAAACCTGCAAGATCATATTGGCCAGGTTCGTAAAGATCGGGCATCTGAGCAGTTTCCCCGCCCAACAAAACACATTGGGCGCGAACGCACCCTTCGACTACCCCTTGGACGATACTTACCACTAAGTCAGGCTCTAACTTTCCTCCAGCTATGTAATCCAAAAAGAAAATAGGCTGGGCTCCAGACGCTACTACGTCATCTACGTTCATCGCAACCAGGTCTATGCCTATCGTGTCATGCTTACCCATCATTTGGGCTACAATTACTTTGGTCCCTACACCGTCGGCTCCGGCCGCCAAAACCAGATTTTCTGAACCGAATTGTTCCATAGAGTAAAGCCCTGAAAAACTGCCTATACCAGATAGCACGGCATCGGTTTGGGCCCGTACAGCAATTTCTTTTATGCTCAAAACCCACTGGGATGCCGCGTCAATATTGACCCCCGCCTTGCTGTACTCGTCTGAGTTGCCAAACGCCATGTTAAATCAGCTCCTAGCTGTGCATAGTGTGATTTACTCAATTCTCCCTGGCTTAACCATATCAACAACGGGAACCGGATATTGTCCCGTGAAACAGGCAGTGCACAAGGTTCCTACTTTTTCGCCCAGAATCTCTTCAAGATCTTTCACTTCCAGAAACCTTAAACTATCTGCCCCAATTGCTTCTCTAATTTCTTCTTCGCTCCTATTAGAAGCTATAAGTTCGCCTTTGGAGGAAGTATCTATACCGTAATAACACGGGAACCTATACGGCGGAGAAGTAATTCTAACATGCACTTCCTTAGCCCCCGCTGCCCGAAACAAATTAACAATATATTTGGATGTTGTACCTCTCACTATTGAATCGTCTACCATTAACACCCGATTCCCCGCTATAACACGCTTCAGAGGATTGAGCTTGATTTTTACCCCTATTTCTCTCACAGATTGCCCTGGCGTTATAAAGGTGCGGCCTATATATCTGTTCTTCACAAGCCCCATTTCGTATGGAATATCCGCTTCTTCGGCGTAGCCTGTTGCCGCAGAAATCGACGAATCGGGAACGCCTGTAACTAAGTCCACTTCACACTCGTCTTTTTGAGCTAATCTTCTGCCTAGCGCCTTCCTGGCAGCGTGTACATTAACCCCGTATATGTCAGAATCAGGTCTAGCAAAATAGATGAACTCAAACACGCACAAAGACGGGTGAGCTCTACAAGCGTTCTTGCAGCTTGAAATGACCCTAGGATTTAAGGAGCACCTGCTATTTTTGCTATCAGGAGTTGGAATGAAGATTGTTTCTCCCGGATCTAGTTCTCGAATAAACTCTGCTCCTACTGCGTCTAGAGCACATGTTTCGGAACAAACAATATATGCACCGTCTAGCTCACCTAAGCACAGAGGCCTAAACCCATTAGGGTCCTTGGCTGCAATTACACCTTGAGGTGTCAAAATGCACAAAGAATAAGCCCCCATAATCATATGTGATATGCTAGTAAATGCCTTAAAAGGATCTGATTGTTCAGTCCTTGCCATAAGATGGGGTATAACCTCGCAGTCAGAAGTAGTCTGAAAAATAGACCCACTTCGTTCGAGGTCAGCGCGCAAAGTTCGGGCATTCACCAAGTTGCCGTTGTGAGCAAAAGCCATCTGCCCTTGCCACATTTTCACCGTAATAGGTTGGGAATCTTCAATTCCACCTTCCCCAGTGATGGAATATCTGACGTGTCCCAAAGCTGCGTTTCCTACCGTCCCGAGTACGTCCTCTTTTGTAAATACTTCGGAGACCAATCCTGTACCCTTCACCGTATGGATTCGATTCCCTTGGGTAACTGATATACCTGCAGATTCTTGCCCCCGGTGTTGAAGAGCATACAGGCCGTAGTAACAAATGAGCGATGCGTCAGGATGACCTACTATGGCAAATACGCCACACTCTTCTGAATGCTTGCCTTCATTTAAATCTCCCATATGGGGTATCCTTCCTTCTTAACATCAAGCGCTTTTTTCAAAACGCCGTCTGCCATGTCCTTCTTATATTGAACCAGTCTTTCTCCCAAGACGTCATCAGTTAAAGCCAAAATCCTTACAGCTAAAAGCCCTGCATTTTTCGAGCCGTCGATTCCTACAGTAGCTACCGGAATCCCAGGAGGCATCTGGGCAATGGAAAGCAAAGCATCCACCCCGTTTAAAGGTCCTGCGCTCACTGGTATACCAATAACAGGGATATCTACCAGAGCTGCAAGCACGCCTGGAAGAGCAGCAGACAAACCAGCTGCTGCAATGATCACCTCGATACTCCGAGATACAGCAGAACGGGCGTATTCTTCAAGCAAAGCGTGGGTTCTATGAGCCGAAATAATCGCCAGTTCATATCTCACTTCGAATTCATCTAGGATTTGAAAAAGATCTTTCACTTTGCCGATGTCGCTTACAGACCCTAGAACTACCCCGACCCGAATCTTATCTTCTTTGTTGCCCATCAGAATACGCCCCTTATGTTTCTATTAATACTGATAATACTAAGCGCCCAAGCCTAAAACAGCCCTGGTATAAGGTGAAATACTGATATCACTGCAAGTACATACACTACCCAGTGTACTTCCTTTGCTTTACCAGACAAAGCCTTTACAACTGCATAAGTTATGAAACCAGCCGAAATACCGTCAGATATGGAGAAGGTAAATGGCATCATGGCTATAGTCATAAATGCAGGGAACGCCTCTGTGAAATCAGACCAATCAATATCTTTTACAGGAAGCATCATCAAAACACCTACTATAATAAGTGCAGGCGCAGTGGCTTCAGTAGGGATCATACCGGCCAATGGAGCAAAAATCAGACTAGCCAAAAACAAAATGCCTACAACAATTGCAGTTAGCCCAGTTCTACCACCTTCTGCAATACCTGCACTGGACTCAACATATGTAGTTACTGTGCTAGTTCCCAAAATTGCCCCAAGACAAGTACCTATTGCATCAACTGTCATCATTTGCTTTATTCGTGGTAGCTGCCCATTTTCGTCTAGCATATTAGCTCTTGATGCCGTACCCATAAGAGTACCTACCGTGTCGAAAACGTCTACAAACCAAAAACTAAATACAGTCATAAAACCCAAATCCAAAGCTCCCCTTATGTCCAATTTGCAGAATATAGGAGACAAAGATTGGGGTTTTCCAATTATGCTACCTTCGATGTGGGTTACGCCCATTGGGATTCCGATCACGGCAGTAATCAAAATTCCCAGTAAAATAGCACCTTTTACATTTCTGGCCATTAAAACGGCAGTGATCATGAGACCTATAAGTGCCAACAAGGGACCGCGCGCAGAAAAATCTCCCCTGGCCACTATGGTAGCTGCATCAGATTGGATGATACCTGCATTTTTAACACCTATAAAAGCGATAAATAATCCGATGCCTACACCTACTGCCCGCTTGATGGTTTGGGGAATGGCAGCATCTATCACATTGATTATGCCCGTAAGAGCTAATATAAGAAACACTACTCCCGATAGAAACACAACACCCAAAGCAGCTTGCCAACCTGCTTGTTCCGCTACTACGAAAGCAAAAAACGCGTTTAAGCCCATGCCGCTGGCCAAAGCATATGGGTAGTTAGCAATCAGTCCCGCCAAAATTGTGGTAACACCTGCAGATAAAGCGGTTGCTGTCATAACTGCCCCAAATGGCATTCCTGTGGTACTCAAAATATCTGGGTTCACAAAAATAATGTACGCCATGGTCATAAAAGTAGTAAGTCCAGCTATTACTTCTGTTTTCACATCTGTACCGTTCTCTTTCAGTTTGAACATTCGTTCCAACAATATTTCGCCCTCCTCTCAAAATCTGGAGTCTAAGGGTTTTTCAGGACGCCAACATAAGGCAGTCCACGATACTTCTCCCCGTAGTCTAATCCGTAACCTACAACAAAAACGTTGGGAATTATGAAACCATAATAGTCCAAATTCACCCTGGTTCTTCTGCGAGCCGGCTTATCCAATAAAGTGCATACTTTGAGACTTGCCGGTTGCCTAGTCTTGAGGGTATCCAAGAGGTATCTGAGGGTCAAACCTGTATCCACAATGTCTTCTACCAAAAGCACATGTCTGCCTGAGACGCTATCTTCCAGATCTTTAGTAATCCTAACCTCACCTGAAGACTCAGTGGAAGCTCCATAACTAACCGTTCCCATAAAATCAACGGCAGCATCACATTCTAAACATCTCAATAAATCGGCCATAAACACGAAGCTTCCTTTTAAAACGCCTACCATCAATAGATCCTTATCTGCGTAGTCCCGAGACACTTCGAGGGCCATTTCCTTCACCCTCTTGTGTATCTCATCCTCGCTTATTAAAACCTCTATATCATCTCCTCCCACAAGTTCACCTCCTTACAACCATTCTTGCATTCAATCTATCACCCTCATCCTTTGCGTGCAATAACAATTAACCAACTATTGAATTGTCAAACAATTCATACTAAACGAATGTGGCATAGGGTCAACTCATGAAGAAGACGTTACAATTCATCCCAACTTCCGTATTATTAAGGTAGGCAAATTCTCAGATGAAATGAAGGTGCATCTACATGCAAAAAAGACTATATCGTTCCAGGACGAAAAAGATGATAGCTGGTGTATGCGGAGGAATTGGAGACTACTTTAACATCGACGAAACCTTGGTACGTCTAGCGGTAGTTCTCATAGCAATTGTAACTAAAGTGATCCCGGTCGTTATTATTTATCTAGCCGCAGCAATTATAATACCGATGGAGCCAGAAGTTCCTGCCGCACAAAGCTGAACTGGATGAATTCAAAAGAACCAGCAAAGCTGGTCCGTTTGAATCTTCTATTATGCAAAGTCCACATGTATTCCTCCCCGATCTTCACCTGCAGGAGGAATACATGTTACTTCCTAATTTACTCAGCCAAGCATATTCTTACCAAGATATAGGCAGATTCCTATAACAACGATAGATACAATCAAAACTAACAGATCGTAACTGCCAGCTGTTCCTCTTGCCCTCTCACTAAGGTACCAACCTATACTTCCAAGCAGACACACTACAAAAGCAAGCCCCAAGACGATACTAAGCTTTCTGTGTTTTTCCCATAGGGCCATCTTCTCATCCCATGACAATTCATCCCATTCAGGAGTTTCCCATATCGGCGGTTTCCGCCTGAAAATATCCCTAATTCGCATGGCCTAATCAAAACCTTTTTCAGGAAACACTTCAAGATTAGCTTCGGGCACTTTCACCACTCGTCCGTCATCCAATTTAACAGTAACTATCTCCGTAACAATCTCTGACTCTAATTTTTCTGGCGTAGGACTCACATCTTCTACGACTCCCCACATCCCAAAATAAGGCGGCCTAGTACAGCGTACTCTGACTCCCTTCTGCACCTCAGCAAATACAACTGGCGGAAGGGACTCAACGTACTCTTCTTTAGATATAAAGGGAAGTTTTTCAATAGACAGGTCCTTAAGTGCTTTATCGAAATCATCTGCGGCAATAATTATCTCAGGTCTTATTACGCCTGCCCTGATTTGCGTCGTTCCATTTATAGATGCAACTTTTCCATCGTTCTTGCTAAGTATATTCCAAGCATCCTGGCTCATTGGGATCTCCCCGAACCCTTCAAGTAGAATTATGGTCAAATCGGACTCTTCGTAACCTGTGATTCCGGCACGCATCTCTTGGCCCAGAACCGAAACCATACTCTTTTGATCCATTCCTCCTACGATAAGTCCTACGGCTCCTTTCTCTCTTGCCTTTTCAACCGCTTCTAAGGAAGCAAACGACCCCCCAACCAGGATTTTGCCTCGCACGTCGTCATTAATCCCTTCCTCGGAAAGAGGCTGGTCCGACCCGTCAGACAGTAGCATTAATTCGCCTGAAACCTCATAACCTATTCCAAACATGCCCTGAATATACGAGCCAACAGTTTCTACAACTGCCCCGTAGTGGGGTATAATGCTTTTTACGACGCCCATTAAGTAAGCCATAACTTCTACGTGCTTTATGACCCTTGAAATAGTTATGGTCCCACTCATAGTACAGATCTTTTCAACTACACCACTCATTGGAGCATATACAAAATCCACTCTAGTAGGTCCAGATGCCGCAGCAATTATCTGACCCTCGTTCACGAAATCTCCTTCTTTGACCCTCGTAAACATTCTCAGCATGCGCGGGGGAATATCCAACCGGGAGGCTGCTGCAACTATGCTTAGCGGTTTCGCTGAACGTGGATCTTCCCTAATCACAATTTGACCGTTCACTCTCGAAATATATTCTATGACGCCATCGCAGGGAGATTTGACTTCGATGATAGGAGACCAAAAATTCTTTTGATACCTGGCAATTACTTCCTGCGCCTTTACCGAATCCCCTTCTTTCTTAAGAAGAATACTATCAACTAGATCCATATCTATTGGACGCTTGAGTTCCGATCTTAAATCTATAACGTAGGGATTCCCTTTTATAAATTCAGTATTTGCAATGACTGTATCGGGCTGAACAACGTCACCTACCTCGACGATAACTTCACCTGGCGTCGGCAGTCTTCTTTCTTTTTCAATCCTTGTCTTCTCGAGTATTTTGACTGTAGAAAGCAAAGCCACGTTCCTCACCTCCTCGTTAAACTGTCTAAGACTTCATCGGGATAGACACCCATTGTTTTGTACCAACGCGCTACACTTTTCTGCCCGTTATACACGTCAGGGAATATTATAGGTCGGCTGCGTCCGTCAAGTATAATCCCTGTAACCCCACCAATGCTCTCCTTAGAAACACGTACACCCGGACCAGCACCTACATCATAATTTCTAGTAGGAATAACCTCCATACTAAACTTCTCAAGGTTTTTCGTAGGAATGACTTTGACTTCTCCGGATACTACCTGATGAACTTCACCGTCAATCTTTACTTCAGTAATAACCCTGCCAACGCTTGCCCTTGGGCCTACTGGAGCTATGCACGTTCCGAGAAAAGCTAAACACTCACCCCACAGTATTTCTCGAGCAATATCGCGATCTACGTCCATCAACACGCCAATGTGTGGCAGTAGAAACTGGCTATCTACATATAAATCGGTAATCCCCTCAGGCTGAAAACCATCAACCATAATCATGGCAGCCTGGTTCCGTCTAGGGGCATACGATAATGCACCACCTGTACCAACAATAGCCCTTATCTCCATCATGTCTACCAAAGTAGCCCCTGTTTCTTCCTGTTTAAATATATCTCCGATCGTGCGTTCGACGTGGATTCCCCTAAGACCTCGAATAAGGGATTTGTGATGTGCCAGCGAGAGGCGCAGAACCTCTTTGCAAACTGCCTGCTCTAACATTAGCTCTTCGACGGTTTGTGGAAGACTTGTGGGCCTTATCATCTTGTTGAAATTCCAGTTTCTGATAACGTTTTCGTCCCATTCTCCAGGAAGCCACCTCATTACATTGTCTATGCCAGCCTCCCCTAACACATTACCCATACTGTATGACATTCCCAAATTAGCAGATACAGTTCTATAGAATTCGCCCTCAATAACTGAGAAAACATCTGTGGTCGCTCCGCCTACGTCGACTCCTATAACGTCACCTTCTTGCTCTTCGCTAATGTACATAAGTCCATTTCCCACTGCAACCGGAGTGGGCCTAACCCTGCCGTCAGCCCAGGACACTAAGGTAGGATAACCTGGAGCGTGCATCATTACATGCTCTAAGAAAAGGTCATGAATGGCTTTTCTAGCGGGTTCAAGAACTTCCTTCTCAAGTACAGGCCTTATGTTGTCAGTGTAAACAAGGTAAACTCGATCCGCTTGATCCTGAAATATCCTTTCAATGAAAGGCCTGGCCTCTACGTTTCCTGCAAAGATAATCGGCAGTTTAAACTGTTTCCCAAATCTAGGTTCAGGAGATGCCACTGCAATAACCTCAGCTATAGCCGCTACATCAGAAATGTTGCCTCCGTCAGTGCCCCCTGTGATCAGAACCATATCGGGTCTAATGCGTTTCACCGTGTGTATCTTCTCAATAAGACTCCGGGAATCGTCCATTGCGATCACATCAACCACTATGGCGCCTGCTCCTAGCGCTGCCCTCTCAGCGGACTCTGCAGTAAGCTCTTTCACAAGTCCCGCTACCACCATCTGCAAACCGCCACCTGCGCTTGAGGTTACCGTTAGAACATCCACCCCTTCTCCACCATCAGTCGCAGTTAGAAGTCTTGAGCCGTCTAGGAGTTGCTCTCCAGTTCGCTCTTGAAGTTTAATTAACGCATTCCTAAGGCCAACCATAACATCAAGATTTGGCTCTTCAACCGTTGTAGGAACAGATGTTTTTCCTACAACCTTCCATCTTTCGTTTTCCCTTTTAAAAAGCACTGTTTTGGTAGTAGTACTACCAACATCTACCGCAAGGATTTTCGTTAGCAAAAACATTACCTCCTTTCCAACCCAAAATTTCCTGTTTTGAAATGCATTTAATCTGCTGGTCTAATTCAACGTGGTCTGGGGTCATTACATACAATTTCTACGATCAAGGTTTTATTCCTTCTGCTATCTCACCTAATCCTCACAAATAGCCTTTAAAAAGAATTCCTCCATTTAAAACCCGCAAACACTTGTAAAACTATTAGGTCGAGTGTTACACTCTTATAAACATTCTCATGTATTTAGCGAGGGATGATATATGATTAAAGAGGATAAATTTGTAGGTGACGCTCTATCGTTTGATGATGTCCTCCTCGTTCCCGCGTATTCCGACGTACTGCCAAAGGATGTAGACGTATCCACCACGTTAGCTGAAAACCTCAAGTTAAGCATACCAATAATAAGCGCCGCTATGGACACAGTAACTGAAAGTAGGATGGCAATTGCTATGGCTCGGGAAGGCGGTCTTGGGGTCATACACCGCAACATGCCAATAGAAAAGCAAGCCCAAGAAGTCGATAAGGTAAAGCGTTCTGAGCATGGAGTGATTAGTGATCCTTTCTATTTGTCTCCAGATAAAACAGTAGAAGATGCTCTTAACTTAATGGCCCAATATCATATTTCAGGTGTACCGATCATAGAGAACGATAGGCTAGTAGGAATTATAACCAATAGAGATATCCGTTTCGAAGAAGATTACACAAAGCTTATCGCAGACGTAATGACCAAAGAAGGGCTCATAACCGCTCCTGTAGGCACTTCATTGGATGAAGCAAAAAAGATTATGGCTAGATATAAAATTGAAAAACTGCCCCTGGTTGATGAAGAATTTCACTTGAAAGGTCTAATTACCCTAAAAGACATAGAAAAAACTCGTCAATACCCTAACGCATCCAAAGATGAAAGAGGCAGACTTATAGCGGCTGCGTGTGTAGGAGCAGGTCCAGGAACGATGGATCGCGTGAAAGCTCTGGTAGATGCGGGAGTCGATGTTTTGGTAGTTGATAGTGCCCATGGACACTCTGTCGGCGTTCTGCAAACTGTGGAAAACATCAAGAACGCGTACCCAGAAAAAGCAGTTATAGCAGGTAATGTAGCTACTGGGGAAGGTGCTAAAGCCCTAATCGATCGCGGCGCCGATTGCATAAAAGTAGGTGTAGGTCCAGGCTCAATATGCACAACCAGGGTCATAGCCGGCACCGGAGTTCCTCAAATTACAGCTGTGTTCAATGCAGCCTTGGTCGCCAAAGAATATGGCGTATCTGTTATAGCCGATGGCGGAATTAAATATTCTGGCGATATTGTAAAAGCTTTAGCAGCAGGTGCAGACGCAGTTATGATAGGCGGGCTTCTCGCTGGAACAGAAGAAAGCCCTGGGGAGATGGAAATCTGGCAGGGCAGAAGTTTCAAAGTATACAGAGGAATGGGATCTTTGCCGGCCATGAAACAAGGTGCTGCTGATCGATACTTTCAAGAACCTTCAACAAAGCTCGTGCCAGAAGGTATTGAAGGGAGGGTTCCCTACAAGGGAGCGGTATCAGAAACCATATTCCAACTCGTTGGAGGATTGCGTGCAGGCATGGGGTA
This sequence comes from Candidatus Fermentithermobacillaceae bacterium UBA3907, assembly GCA_002391545.1. Classification (GTDB taxonomy): domain Bacteria; phylum Bacillota; class Sulfobacillia; order Fermentithermobacillales; family Fermentithermobacillaceae; genus UBA3907. Next base: position 21,156 of record DGFF01000034.1, read on the forward strand.
CTGCGGAGCTCCAAATCTAAAGCATCTCCACGAAAACGCTAAATTTGTGCGGATCACCAGTTTGGGACTTAGAGAAAGCCATCCCCATGACGTATTGATAACAAAAGAAGCGCCAAATTACACCTTGTTTTTTAGTTAACGTACACAGCAAACTGCTGCCAAACCTTTTAATCGTTGGCTGCATCAGCTTTAGTATAGATCACGCCTTCGGTGTAAACATTACTAGGGTTCCATAGCATAAAAGTTTCGATACCGTGTTGATAAACTGCATCGATCTGTCCCTGAACCTCTTCGGGACCATATTCAATCCGCATTGAAAAATCCTGAAGCCACGGGCGAATCTTGCAGTCAAGACCTTCAGTTCTTTCGATAGCCTCATATATTGCTTTATACACTACTTCAGAAGGGTGAGCCTCAGGGACTTCAAAACCGTAAATCCCAGAGTTGTAATAATGCGACGGGTAAACCATAGGCGATATAAAATCGACGGTAGATGCTAACTGTTCCAGGTTTTGACCTATACCCATATCGTCTTTAGCGATCGTCACAAACCCAAACACATCTGCGCTCAGAAATGCTTTTCCTTCCAGTTCCTCTTTCATGTATTTTAAAAAGTCCGCAATAGCATCTCCTCTAGAATCGTATTTCTCATGTCCTGGCATAAGGACTCCACTTTTCTCCAAACCCCTTGCACTGTCAGGAAATCTTACGTAATCCAGTTGTATTTCGTCGAAGCCCATTTCACATGCCCAGAGGGCAACATCTCTAACGAATTCCCAATTCCTCTCGTCATAAGGGTTAAGCCATAGTCTCCCATCTCTATCTTTCCACAAACTACCATCGGCGTTTCTTATAGCCTGCTCAGGATGAGCCTTTGCCATATATGGGTCTTGAAACGCTACGATCCTTGCGATCATGTAGTAATCTTCCTGCGTGAGTACATTGACCAACGCGGAAAAATGCTCGTAGCCTGCAGACTTAGACGGTATCTCGAAATCTCCCCTGGGGACTTGAGGGATTCTACCATTGTTATCTTTTACGTCAACTACAAAACAATTAAGCCCGGGGTGTTCGCGGACAAATTTCACCACCCTAGTAAATTGAGATGTGGTTCCAAAAACATCCATGGTAACATACACTCCTCGGGCCTGAAGAGCTCGTTCCATAGGTGATACCTCTGCAGTGATTTCATCTTCATCAGGCAGTTGATCTAGGGGTTTTTCATTATCTGAGCCTCCTTGAGGAGGCAATATGTGAAGATTACCTTTGATAGGTATCTTTTCCGGCCAATAAACAACGAGCGCTCCTGCCAGCATCAAAAGCGCAACGGCTGCTCCTCCTAAAATTCGTCTGCGCCTCTTCAACTTTTTTTGTCTGGCCCTAGCGCTGCGACCCTGTGAAAACTCATCCTCGTTCTGCGTAACTGTTCTTCCCATTTTGCAAAGTCCCCAAGCTTTCTAGGTTTCCCTAAGTTCTATTGTGACACATTTATATCTTTGTCTGCGAACATTTTCCCGATTATTAGACGTAAAGGTACCGCCTTAGGTTGCCTTAAACCGCCAACCTCACTTGGGTTCAAGGGATCTCAGGGCAACACAAATATCTAAGTGCCCAAAGGGAAGCTCGAGAGGTATTATCAACCTCTGGATGTCCAACGTGGAAATAACCACACCTTTACCTGATATGATAGTCGGTGGCGACAATCTGCACACGTAACCATGCTGTTCCAATCCTATAGCCGCTTGCCCCGTTATTATGTTCCCCATTTCAGCAATTGCAGACTCGGCTAATCTATCGAACACTGGTATAGCTTCTCCAATAAGCGCACCTGCGATTGCCTTGGCAGTACGCTCCGACATGCAATAAAGGACAATGCCTTCAGCATCTCCAGTCACCCCTATTGCAACATTTACTTCTCCCGACGTAGATCTCGACTCCTCCAACCGCAAGCTACCACGGGAAACTTCCGCCCCAAGCTCATTTTGCAGAAATTTAAAAGCAGATTCCAAAAATGGATTGACCAAACTCGCTTTTAACATCGATTTATCCTCCTAACATCCATCAAACCGTAATCGTATGTATCTTTATCATCGCTCTTAGAAGCAACGCTTGTAGAAGAACGGTCGAATCTGAGAAAGTCCGTAATTTCTTGCATCAAACAATGCTTCTGTAGCACCTATCATTAAAACCCCTCCCGGCCTCAACGAAGAGACCAGGTTTGAAACAACGTGCCGTTTGCCCTCATCTGTAAAATATATTAGAACGTTCCGACATAATATAAGATCCATATCTTTAGGATATTTCTTCCCTAAAAGATTGTGCTCTTCAAATCTAACTAGTCTCTTTACTTTCTTATTAACACAATACCATTGTCCATCATAATCGAAGTACTTGACCAGTAGATCCTCGGGAACGCCCTTAACCTCGTCCTCTGAATAACGACCTTCCCTGGCTTTCGTCAGGCTTTTTCCATCTATGTCAGTTCCAAGTACCGAGACCCAATTAAGGTTCATCTCTAAAAATAACATGGCAAGAGAATATGCCTCCTGCCCGCCTGAAGCACCTGCGCTCCATACGTTAATAGCCTTGCCTATAGGCGCTGACTGAGTCAATTCCGGAATAATCTCATTTTTCAGCACTTGCCAGTGTTCCTTATTCCTGAAAAACTCCGAAACATTTATGGTTAGATAATCCAGAAACTTGTCCAGTTCGTTCTGGTCCTTTTCTATCCTCCTAGCGAAAGTAAGGAAATCAGGTACCTGGTTTCTCTTCATATAATTGACGAGCCTTCTATGCATCTGCTGGCTCTTATAGTTATCTAGTTTTATCCCCGAAAGTTCCGTTACTTTCTTGCAGAAGTATGCATATTCAGGCCCGTAGGATAGGGGATCGTTATCAGATGTTCTTGAACTCCTGGTCATCTTCTGGACAAACCCCGTTTCGTATGATTTTGACAAAACTCATTGATCATGTCCGGTATCTGCCACAGAGGAACCAATGTATCCGAAGCGCCAGCCTCATAGCAAGCTTTTGGCATTCCCCAGATAACCGACGTATCTTGATCCTGGCATATAACTGTAGCGCCCTTTTGACGAGCCGCCCAAGCCCCTTTCGCCCCGTCAAATCCCATGCCTGTGAGTATTACCACCATAAGCCTATCCTCAAAGAGAGTAACAGCATCAAAAAGAGTGATATCTACTGAAGGTCTTACCCCATGCACAGGAGCTCCTTCTTCCAAATAAACATGATAGGATTCTCTATCATCTTTCTTGGACTTGTCCAGACGAAGGTGATAGCCACCTTTTGCTACTAAGATCAAACCTGGTTCCAAAATATCTTCATACTCGGCTTCTCTTACTGTAAGAGGAGATAAACTATCAAGTCTCTGGGCGAAAGAACTGGTAAAACCTGCAGGCATATGCTGACAAATTATGATTGCGCAAGACAAATTAGGCTGCAATCCTGGAATAATGGATTCTAACGCCTGTGGGCCACCTGTAGATGAGCCAATCACAACCAAGGATTCTACAGTGCCTTTTCCTGCAGTTTCTCTTCTTCTCTTGGCTCGTTCCCTTTCGTGCCGCCTCAACGGTTCTTGTATCCTCAGCTTGGCTTGTGAAGCATGAACTACTTTCTGACATAATTCATCGCCAACACTACTAATAGCATCCCTTGAATCTGGTTTGGGAACAAAGTCTACGGCACCCATGGAAAGAGCTTCCAACGTCACGTGAGAACCACGCTGAGTTAAAGACGAAAACATCACTACAGGTAAAGGCCTTTTTCTCATTACATCGTCCAGCACTGCCATACCATCTAACTTGGGCATCTCCACATCAAGCACCAATACGTCTGGATTTAGGGAAATGCATTTGGCAACTGCTTCCAGCCCATCGACTGCTTCATCGATGACGCATATTCTAGGGTCATTTTCTAGCATTTGCCTGAGCATTCGCCTCATGTAAAGAGAATCATCAGCGATAAGAACCCTCACCTTGTCTTTACCCAATGTCTTTACGCCTCACATTGTTTTCTTACTGCTTCCAATAACTGATCAGGTTGGAAGGGCTTCACGATGAAATCCCTTGCACCTGCTTTTATTGCTTCAAGCACCATGCTCTTCTGGCCCAGCGCAGTAACCATCACAACCTTAGCCTCAGGATCGTATGCTCTCAGTTGCTTAAGCGACTCGATGCCATCAAGCACAGGCATGGTAATATCCATCAATACTAAATCAGGATTTTCTCTCATATAGCGCGCCACAGCTTCTTCACCGTTGCTCGCTTCTACAACCTCGTACCCGTTTTCCTGAAGCAGCTTAGAAGTCTTGTTCCGCATAAACATTGCATCATCTACGACCAAAATCTTCGCCATACTGTTCACTCCTCAAATCTTAGTTCCTTTTCAGGTCTGGTCACTGAAGTTACTTTCACCACGCCTGAGTTGAGATTGAAATGCATGCTCCTTCCATGATTACCACCTGTGTCTTCTCCAACAATCTTGATCCCTTCCATGGCCAAAGCTCCCTTTACTGCCTGCAAGTTTAACTGCCCTATCTGGCCAAAGGGCGATGATAACCCAGGTATTACGTTGGCTCCGCCTACCAGAATTGCCTGGAGATTGTGTCTCCTACACCCTATCTTAATAAGTTCCGATACGAGATGAGGGACTGCAGTACTACCATACTTCCCTGGTTGTTCATTATGTCTTGTCTTACACACAAAACCTGGACCGCTTTCCGAATTGCCAGAAGCCGCAATATATTCAAAATCTCTAGGCTGAGGTAAAAACACGTGGGAGAGACCACCTGCTCTTTGTTTACAATCCCAAAGAGCTAATCCTATACAAGAACCCAGTGAATACGCAACTAGCACTTCGTCTTTGTCTCTAGATACCTTAGTTTCTGCAATCTTCACCGGGGTAATCCGGTAAGTCTCTGAAACCATTCATATCCTCCATTCTAAATGGTTCTCCTTGTTATCCTGTTCCCTTTCTAGGCAGCAAAACGATTTCAAAAAAAGCATCGCTTTCTGTAAAGCAAAACCTAACATCTGACGCAAAGACCTTATCGTTGTAAAGGTAGCTTGTAGCTACCGCAGTTTCAAGAATAGCACCTGCCATTTCTCTTATCAGCAAAGGAGGAGACGGTCTCAACACCATTTCACTTTTATCGGCAATAGCACCTAAAACAGAACAACCGATTATGTTCGCGATTTCAGAAACGATAGATTCTATAATCTCAAGTTCGTTTTCCGATTCTACATCTTCAATAAACTGAGGGACCATAGAACGAACTACAGATTCGGCTGAATCTGGCCTAAAAAGTATGATGATTTGGCCCTCCATCTGTCCTGTAAAAGATACCCACGAGCTGAGTACTATTTCATCAGGATATCCAGTAAGCAAGGGTATCTCTTCTACTTCCGTAAAATATGCGTTTTCCAAGTCTATCACGCACTCCATGCCGGTAAGAGCCGAAACAGTATCTCGTGCTCTCTCTACTCCGAGTCTGGCGCAATCCTGGAAAAACTGTATATCCATTCACGTTCCTCCTCAAACACAAAAGTACTACTTTTCACAACAGCCGGTTAACGTCTAATATCAAGGCAGGATCACCATCAGGAAGAATAGTTGCACCGGCAATTCCCTTAAGTCGAGCCAACATTTTTCCCATGTCTTTCAGTACGATTTCTTCTTCACCGATCAAATCATCAACACCTAGAGCTAGGGCCTCACCATTGCTCCTCGTAAGAACCGCGTATTGCAAACCATGTTGGTGAGCCCAAGGATCATCGTTTAAAACCCCTTCAAGGGATACAAACGGAAAAATCCTACCCCTTACCAGCAAAGTAGGCTTACCCTTTATTGTCTGTATGCCATCTTTGCTCACAGTAATTGCCTCCTCCACCGACGATGTAGGTATGGCATATATGCATCCGGAACATTCAACTAACAATGCCCTCATGATTGCCAAGGTAAGGGGCAATTTTAATGTGAATGTAGTTCCAACACCCAACCGGCTCCTAACTTCAACGTGGCCATTGATTCGCTCTAAGTTAGTTCTTACAACATCCATCCCCACACCTCTGCCTGACACCTGGGTAGCTACTTTCGCAGTGGAAAAACCAGGCATGAAAATCAGCTCCAAAGCCTCTTTTTCAGAAAGTCTTCCCGCTTCCTCGACACTCACCAGGCCTTTGTTCACTGCAGACCGCTTCAATGCCTCAGGATCCATTCCGGCTCCGTCATCTGTAATCTCGATTACAACCTGGTTTTCCTCATGCCAGGCAGACAAGATCACCTTTCCACGCTCAGGCTTACCCATATGTCTCCTTTCTTCAGGAGTTTCAATTCCATGATCTACTGCGTTTCTCAATATGTGAATAAGGGGATCATCAATGACCTCCAAAACTGTTCGATCAAGTTCCGTGTTCTCGCCTCTGATTTCTAAATCGATTTGTTTCCCGCATCTGTTCGCAAGATCTCTTATCATTCTGGGAAACTTGCTAAATATGTTCTTTAACGGTAGTAATCTGGCTTTCATGATTCCTTCTTGCAGTTCTTGAGACGTCCGCTGCAAGTGAGAAGCCAAGGCCGCCAGCTCGTTTCCTATCACTGCTGTATCCTTGTCCACAAGCAATCTAGACGCCAGCTGGGTCAAACGCGTTCTGTCGATCACAAGTTCTCCAATCATGTTCATTAGGAAATCCAAAAGTTCCACATCAACCCTAACTGTACGTCCCAGGGAAGATGTTTTCACAGTTGCATCTGGAGATTCCCGTCCAGCCTCTGGTGCATTAGTAGGCTTGTAAGGTGTAACAGAAACCTCGATCACATCCCCTACAGACCCTGCAATCTGTCTCGCCATCTCGCCCCCATCTTCGCACGAGATGTACATTGTGAGCACATCTCCAACATCATCTGACTCCATTTCATCAACAGATGGCTCTGAAAAAATAACATCAACCGCCTCTGATACAAGGGTAAACACTTGGAAACATCGAACAGACAAAAGATCAGCATCTGGCCTAAATTTAACTACAACCTCGTAGACGGGCATATTCTGTGAAAGGTATTCGTCTAGCTTTTGGTTCAGTTCTTCCCCCAAAGTGTGCTTCCCATCAGCAGGTCGAGTTTTAACTTTTGCAGATTCGGTATGGGGCTCTAAAACAAACCTCTGCATTTCTTTAATGAGATCTTCTGCTGGGGGACTATCCATATGCTCCTCTAAAGAAACCTTCCACATCTTTAGCCAGTCAAGCACATGAAACAACGCATCAACCATTTCAGAGGTAAGTTCTTGTTCCCCTGATCGAACTCGTTCCATAATACTTTCCATGGTATGAGTCACTTCTACCGCGTCGTCAAGCCCCAAGGTAGCGGCTCCGCCTTTTACAGTGTGCATAGCTCTGAAAACTTCTTGGACAAGAGCAGCATCAGGGGAACGCTCCAAATCAACCAAATTCCGCTCAGTATCTGCCAAAATCTCATCAAGCTCAATTAGAAAGATCTGAAGATCTTCTTGAAATTCTGCCAAGTCATCTTTCTTCATAATGAATCGCCTACTTAACTACAGCAGATGCCAAGTCTATTTCCTTAAGAGTCCTGCTCTCGGCATCAGATATTATTTGACTCAGATCCAATAGCACAATCAAAGAATCATTTATTTTGGCGATACCTGATATGTATCCGACATCATCCCCGGTTATGACCGATGCCGGCGGCTCAATAGAATCCTCAGGAATCCTGAGTACAGAATATACCGAATCGACTATCACGCCGATGCTCTCGCCATGAGATTCAGCCAGTACAATCTTTTGTTCATCGTCTCTTTCTTTCTTTTCGAACCCAAAATGTTTTCTCAAGTCGAGCACAGGAATAACTTTACCTCTCAAATTTATGATGCCTTCAACAAAGTCTGGAGCTCTGGGCACAGGCACAATCTTCTGAATCGGAATTATTTCCCTCACTTGACTTATATCTACACCATAGGTTTCGCTGCCCAAAGCAAAAGCCACTATCTGTCTTTCGGTACCTTTTTCGCTATCTTCTTCATAGAAATACCTGGTTTCTGACATTAGATCCCCTCCCGCTCTATGTACTTTATCGAAAGCAAAGCAGGGTAAGTTGAGCGGGATAGAATAAGAAAGTAGGTACGCAATGCGGTTAAGTCCAAGTTTATCTGAGGAGCCTATCTATAGTTTCCCATATGTCTTCGGTCTCAAAACCCCGGGACCAAGCAGCTACACCTGCCAAATCGTACTTTTTCACCAGTTCTAAGCGCTTGGTCACTGAGGTATCATCTTCAATCCAAACCTTGTGTGTCGCGTTTCCAATTGTCTTTTCTCCATAGAAAAGCCCTGTCTCAGGGTCATACCATGGAGTCACGCCTTCTCTTGCTAGCCAATCGGATATGGATTTCATACCCAAGGCTTTAGAGGTCACTTTAGTCGTGCCATCTTCTTTAGTTTCTGTCCAAAGTCTGGTGTAAAAAGGTATTCCCAGTACCAATTTGCTGTTTGGTACTTCTTCAAGGGTCTTTATTATGTTTGATTCAGTCCAAGGTATAGACGATACAGGACCTGGAACCGTTGAACCCTGTGGATATTGGTCATAGGACATAAGCATGACGTAATCAACTACTTGAGATAACTCGTCTCTTTCCAAAAACAGCGACCAATTGGGACTTTTGGACTTGACTGTAATATCTATAGATACAGTAAGACCCTGTTCGTGTAATAAAGGAGTCATCTCACGCACAAATTGAGTGAGATAGGGACCATCTTCAAGGTTAACATTTTCAAAATCTATGTTTATGCCGTCCAACTTGTAAATTCTGGAGTGAATCAGAATTTGCGAAATGACCTTGTCTCTAAGTTCCGAACTCCTTAGCACCGTGGACGTTATTTCAGGATCAAAGGAATTGGAAAAAAGAGCCCAAACTTGATATCCCTTTGAATGAGCCCAGTTCACGTACGTTATGTCTGCCCGATTCTCTATTTCGCCTTGATCATCTGCAAGATGAAACCACGTTGGCGAAACCACGTTCAAACCTGGCATATCATACAGTTTGCTAGTGTCAGGATTAACGCTGTACACTTGTTCCCACGCCAGCACCACCTTATCTCCTCTAAGAGGCTTAGGAACGTAGTCAAGTGGGTCTTCAATTAAAGGCGGTTCTTCTCTCACTTCTCCTAAATGATTGGCAGTTATAAATCCGCATAGCCCATCTTCAGTTTCTACTTGCACCCAACGTCCTTCTTCCCCGTATATATTTACCTTTTCTCCTTCCATCACCTTTTTCGATCGTAGACCAAAAATAGATGGAGTAGTACGTAAGATAGCGTCGGAAGTAAGTGTGCTGACTCTAATGAGTCTGTCTAGTCTCTTTATTGTGAACATACCTACCTCTAGGTTCTGCACTGTAGTAACTGGATACAATACCTCTAAGGTATGGGCCGGCACGTAGGGTTCGTCATTTTCTATAGTAACTGGAAACTGCAATCTAGCAGGATGTTGGTTTACGTAAGCCGTAAGGGAATCTGTCTTAAGTTTTATTACCTTATCTTTTGTAGTTACTACAATTACACCTGCAGGATCCCAGTGAGCGTGTGGGTCCAGTTTCTCTTGTATGAACTTAAGCGGCACATAAGGTTCCCCTTCTTTGATTATGGCGGGCGAGTCCTGAATTTCCCCCATATAAGCTAGATAAAGGGCATCTGATTTCAGAGGTCTCAAAGTGCGACACGAAAAATATGTGAAAACGCAAATGACAAGGAGGAAAGGTATTAACAGCCATGCCCGCCATGTCGATGAGGTATTACGGCGCTTTCGATCTCCCCTAGACGGAATATCGCCGGAGACGTCTGCTTTGGACATATTATCATTCCCCTAGAATTGCCAACATATATTGATGCCGCACAAGTAATGTATCCATTATCACACAAAATAGGGATTGAGCCCAAGCCCTATCCCTATTTTCGCTACTTCTATTTAGCCTAGTTCATGCAGGTCGCAATCAGTATTAACCTAACCTAGAACTTCCTCATACACCCTCAGCCAGTTGCCACCCAGAACTTTCCTAATCTCGTCTTCTTTATAGCCCCGCTTCAATAGTTCTTCTGTAAGTAAAGGCAACTGTGAAACATCTTCAAACACCTGAGGCTTTCCAGGGGGAGTTCCAAATCCATCAAAATCGGAACCCAATCCGACATGATCGATACCAGCAATCTCTTTTATGTGATCTATGTGATCGCAAAGCCTAGAAAGAGAAACGTTGTTTTCGTCGTCATCGACAAAAGCGGGACAATATACAACACCTATTACACCGCCTTTTTCCGCCAAAGCTTCTATCTGCGCATCGGTTAAGTTGCGCGGATGAGATGCAAGAGCTCTCGCGTTCGAATGAGAAGCTATATAGGGCCTTTCGGCGACTTCGTTTACGCCCCAAAAACTAGATTCAGAAAGATGCGACACATCTACCAGCATGCCCAACCGTTCCATCTCTTTCACAACTGAAATGCCAAAATCAGTAATGCTAGAACGACCATGTTTTTCTCCTACGCCGTCGGCTATGTCGTTTCTTTGATTCCACGTGAGCCCAATGGCCCGTACTCCCAGCCTGTAAAAGGTTCGCAAAACGTGGAGGCTTCCCTCGATGGCTTCGCCACCTTCTATGCTAAGAAGACCACATACTTTATCCGCGGCTTTGGCCTTCCTTATATCGTCTGCGCAGGTAGCGAGCACAAAATCTTCAGACTGATCAACTAAACCGTAAAACACATCTAAAAGCTCTAAACATCGCCTTGCAGAACGAGTCGGTTTATACTGTGGCTCGATATACAAAGCCATAACTTGGCACGTTACTCCACCTTCTTTAAGTCTTGGAAGGTCTATGTGCCCCGTTTCATTCCATTCAAAAAAGTCACGCTTCTGGGACGGAAAATAACCACCTCTGCCAGCGAACGACAGCAGCGTATCACAGTGGCCGTCTATAACTATAGATTCTTTGTGAAGGTTCAAAGCATCTGCCACAAACGTTCCCCCTTACTAAAATGCCAGGTTCGCCAACTGACTGAAACCTGGCAACTTTTGTAACTATCCCTCAATATCTTTATTCCTCGATCTCAATAGCCTCGGTAGCACAAATTTCTGCAGCTTCTTTTGCACATTCAATGTTGGACTCTGCATTCTCTTTCACTACGGCTTTTCCTTCGTCATTAAGTTCAAACACATCAGGACAAGTATCTACACAAAGCCCACACCCAATACAAAGGTCGTGATCTATACGAATCTTTGGCATTTATCGATCCACCCTTTCTATATTTGAGTATTTTTCACTTCTAGATTATAACACACTTCAAATTCTTTTTTTGTTGAAGAAGTCCTCTACCTGACTCTGGCCGCATTGAGAGCATCAGCAACTGCCTCAATCCACCTTTGGGAACTAATTGTGGCCCCAGAGAAGCCCTCCACTTCAACACTATTTTTATCTACAATCGTTTTTTCTATGTGCTCCTTAGCTTGGAGCACTGGTGTGTGGGGATACGTGGCAAAATCGCGAGGTTCGTTGTTCTCGTCAAACTCTAGGAGCCGAACTTTGGTAATCCTATCGTTTTCTATCGTAATAAGAGCTATGCCATACCCGCCCTCCTTAACACTTGACTTCCCCAGAAAAGTGCCATCGAAGTATTTAGTTTCAACCTCCGGCGTTATCCGAGCTTTTTCTAAAGCGAAAGAAACGGCCATGATATATTTCTTAGAGGATTCAGTAGCTCCTGTGTATATGTCAACATCAGCGTCTTTTCTACCTACAAATTGCTCTGAAAGTTTTTCATTGGCTGCTTTAGATTCTTGGTATTCATAAGCCTCAAGGTCTTTCTCTAGCCCGCATATTGTGAACTCAGATAGTTTTACTTCTGCAATCTTGTCGCTTGCAATGGTTATTTCTGCTACGGCAAACCCATCCTGATCTGCTGTGGAAATCCCCTTGTATGTACCGTCATTGTAGATCCTGGGACCACAACCTGTAGCAACGAAGATAAGCAACATGACCAAAACTCCAAGATAACCTGCAGATCGTTTCATCTGAGTTTCATCTCCTAAATAGTGTCATAGTGTAAGCTGAAAAGTAGCACCTGCTAGAAGCAGGTCCAAATTATAGTATGCACCATGATCGTCTGCAAAACAACATATTACCAAATCAAATTTAAGAGCAACTTTAAACGTCATCTATTTCTATTTGTCGAACTTCGCACAAATCCTCTTTTCTGGTCCTTCTGCGTTTCTATTTCCAATGTGGTTTTTACACGCTTTATGAAACTAGTACGGGCATGGTTTGTCGAACAGTTTTCATATATCATCAAGGGAATTCACATAATTACCGTAGAAATCATTTTCAATGGCAAAGGGCATGTGCCGCAATATTACTATCAATTGAAAAAAAGGGGGGACTAAAGTGTCACAAGCCCACCAGATACAAAGAATGACCAGAGAGCATTTCCAGGACGGACGACACTTTCTAATTGATTACGAGTTCTGCTCCAACGACGATCCCAAAATATGTTCAATTAAGGCAACCTTAATGGAAAAATCTGAAGATGATGTAGCGTACGAAAGGGTATCCTGTGTTGAAATATCCCATCTCAACTACCAATTAATCGAACGCATATTTTGCCACATAGAAAATGCGGCAGATCCCGTGTTCCCTGTACATATTCCAGACATCATAAAGGATGCGGCTGCCGAAACCATCTTAGACAGTATCACGTTTAATCCCAGTACTAATCTCTAGTAATTTCATCAAGTATATCGTAAAGTTCGATGAATTCGTCGGCGGCGTCTACCAATTCATCTGCGGCTTTGTAATTGCATCTGACATAGGCTTCCTGGTGTTGAGTAGACAGTACCTGTATTCTGACTCCGCGTTGGGCTACGGCGCGAACCAAGGGCACAAAATCTCCGTCGCCAGAACAAAGTACATATTTGTCACATCTAGGAACCAAGGAAAGCATATCTATGGCAAGTTCCAGGTCGAGATCGGCTTTGATGGCGCCGCCGGCGAAAACCTTGAGCGGTTTACGAACCACCATATAGCCGTTGCGATTCAAAAATCGGTAGAAAGACTGGGAGCGACGTCTTTGACCCTCGAGTTCCTCTTTGAGACTCTGTTCATCAGGTGTAGATGATAATTTTACATACTGATCTATGCTATCGGTAGTCCACTCACCAGTGTAGTAATACGCTCGTATCAATATACTTCCTTCAGTCAAATATTTAAGAAGTTTCACAAAGTCTACTTGAATCCCAAAAGCGTCGTAAGTGGAATATTTAAAGTTCCAACCATCTATAAATACGGCAATTCTCGCCATGGGCGTGTATTTTTCCTCCACAATAATTTCCTCCTAAACAGGTTCAAATCACATCGTTTTAACGATCATTTGCATTTCAGAAGTACTAACCAGATTTATCTTTTGCCAAGATCAGATGGTGCGCCCGGCGCGAATCGAACGCGCAGCCTTTGGCTCCGGAGGCCAACGCTCTGTCCTTTTGAGCTACGGGCGCATACATATTCATTTAAAATTAAACGTCAGATTTTCCCCATTAGCATTAAAACGCCAAATACCACAAAAACTCCACCGCCTACATATTTAATCACATGCGCAGGAACCACTCTATACAAATTGGCTCCTACCAAAACGCCCAAAAGTGATGATAGAACCAGTGCCAAAGCAGAACCTAAGAAAACACTCCAACTTGCGTTTTTAGAAGCAGCCAAAGTCATGGTCGATAGTTGAGTTTTATCACCCAGCTCAGCCAGAAACACTACTATAAAAGTTGAGAGTACGATTTCCCAATTCATTCTCAAGGAGCTGAAAAAGCTCCATCCCTCCTTCATCAGCCATAGTCTAACTTACATCATATTAAAACACGTTAGTCATGTCTATGATCAAAAAGGAGCGGCCCATAGACCGCTCCAAATCGTTTTTCAAGTGCAAGTTCGTTAGCCTATGACCCCTACCATCTTCATGGCATCTTCCAGGGACGGCGTGCCTATTTCCTGAAGCTCATATCGGACACGAATTGCCGGTTTATCGATTTTCAAAACTCTACGCAAGTCAATAGGAGTAGCGACTATAACCAAATCGCAAGGAACCTTGTTTACAGTTTCCTCTAATTCCTTGATTTGCTTTTCAGAATAACCCATTGCAGGCAGCAATGGACCTATGTGAGGATACTTCTCGAAGGTATCCTTTATGGACCCTACAGCCCAAGGCCTTGGGTCTACTGTTTCAAGAGCTCCCCACTTCCGAGCCGCTATCAACCCTGCACCGTACGGCATCTCTCCGTGAGTCAAGGTAGGACCGTCTTCGATCACAAGCACCCGTTTACCCGTTATCTGCTGAGGTTCATCCATGAATATTGGAGATGCTGCCTCTACAACAATTGCACCTGGGTTGACTTCCCTCACCGTATTGCGCAATTGATCCACGTTTTTAGGATCAGCAGTATCTATCTTGTTTATCACAACGATATCTGCCAGCCTAAGATTGGTCTCTCCAGGATGATAGGTTACCTCGTGGCCTGGTCTATGAGGATCTAACAATACGATGTGACAATCGGACTTGTAAAACGGTACGTCGTTGTTTCCTCCATCCCATAAAATAACGTCGGCTTCTTGTTCCGCTCTATTGAGAATCTCACCGTAATCTACGCCCGCCCAAACTATTATGCCCTTGTCAATGTGGGGCTCATATTCTTCTCTTTCTTCAATAGTGCACTTATGTCGATCTAGATCTTCGTAACTAGCAAACCTCTGCCAAATCTGCTCCTCCAAATTACCGTAAGGCATCGGGTGACGAATTACAGCCGTTTTTTTACCTCTTTCGTTTAGGATGGCCGCCACTCGCCTAGTAGTTTGACTCTTCCCCACACCTGTCCTTACCGCGCATATTGATATCACCGGTTTGCTGGACTCAATTGCAGTCGACTGATAACTCAAAAGGTTAAAGTTAGCACCTGAAGCCAGCACTAGAGAAGCTTTATGCATCAAATCTTCATGAGAGATGTCGCTATAGGAAAACACAACATCATCTATATTGAATTTTTTGATGAGATCGCTCAGTTCCGATTCTGCATATATAGGGATTCCTTCAGGATAAAGAGGTCCTGCCAATTTGGGAGGATAGATTCTCCCCTCTATATCAGGAATCTGAGTAGCAGTGAAACACACAACCTCTGCATCAGGATTATCCCTGAATACTACGTTGAAGTTATGAAAATCTCTCCCTGCAGCTCCCATAATCAATACTCTTCTGCGTGACATTAATTTCCCTCCAATTGAAAATTGTGTACAGTAGGTTTATGTATTACACCCACACTTGACCTGCAAACTCCAAGGCTCTGCCACAAGTCGGACAAAGCCCATCTGCCAGAAACGACCTTCGCAGCTGCAAACCGCTCCTAGCCAACAATAACTCGCCACAGTTAGGACAAAAGGTGTGACCATAGCCCTCCTTGATCGCATTTCCGATATACACGTAATACAGACTTTCCCTGGCAACTTCCCTTAATCTTTCCAAACTGGAAAGGGGGGTAGGCGGAAGATCAAGCTGATATGCAGGGAAGAACCTTGAAAGGTGCAACGGTATGGTTGGACTAATACTGCTGAGCCAATCAGCCAATCCTTTCATGTCTTCGTCAGAATCATTCTCACCAGGAATCACTAAGTACGTGACCTCAACCCATGCGCCTGATGCATATGCTTGCTCCACCGTTTCCAACACAGGCGCTAAACGTCCTCCGACCATGCGCCTGTAAAAATCATCATCCCAAGCTTTAACATCGACGTTTAAAGCATCCACAAAAGGCAGAAGATCCGAAAGAGGCTCTTTTGCGATATACCCATTGGTCACGAGCACGTTGCACAAACCGTGAGATTTCCCTAACTGGGCACACTCTGACACGAATTCATACCATACTGTGGGCTCGTTATAGGTATACGAAATGCCAACAGTGTTAGAGTACCTCTTCTTCTGAGAAAGAGTTATCTTTACTATATCCTCAGGGGTGTAAACGTAATAAGGAGGCTTCATCTGGGAAATCTGCCAGTTCTGGCAAAACTTGCATCGTAAGTTGCACCCATAGGTTCCAATTGAAAGCAAAAGCCCGCCAGGATGGAAGTGGTACAACGGTTTCTTTTCCACCGGATCAAGCCCTATAGAAGTGACCCTTCCATAGTTCTCCGAATACAGGCAACCGTCCCTATTATACCTAACGTTGCATATGCCATATTTGCCGGGCGCGATAACGCACATGTTGGGACACAGCCTGCACCGAACTGCACCTTCTTCAACTGGCTCCCAGTACAATGCTTCCTTCAACCTGTCCTGTACCTCCTATAGGTTAACTGTTTTCTACCTTTAGACATACCTTGTCACAGTAAACTTGTAGATCGTGACATCGTCGTCGTATGGATCAATACCCGCTTTTCTTTTAGCAATGGAAAGCTGCTCTGAAACCGTATTAATCCCTGGTAAGTCAGGCAAAAGCAGTCCCTTACGCTTACCTTTCTCACATATGACCCCATATACCTTAGGATCCAGTTCTGAAATATCTTCTACCTTGACCGGTTCCGACAAAATATCTACAGAGTACTCTAAAAGATCCAACTCATTAGGTGTAACAGGATGAAATCTCGGATCCCTAGTTGCAGCACTGATAGCGTTGTGCATAATTTCCTCTGCTATGCTTCCAGTTACAGGCTCTATAGTGCCTATACAACCTCTGAGATCTCCTTCCTTATGAATGGAAACGAAAACCCCAGCCTGTTTTTTAAATTCTTCAGGCACATCCTTTAAATCAGGAAGCTTCTCCCCTCGGACATAAGCTTCTACAGTCCTACGGGCCAAAGATACGGGATACGATTCTTCAGCGCGTATCTTCTTTATCCTTTGTCCTTTAGACTGCTTAATCGCGTCTAATCGGGAATACTGCTCATCCCACTCTTTAGGCTCGAACAAACCTACTCCATAACCAACTCCAAATGGTCCCTCATAAGATAAGATACGAGGTTCCACTTTCGCCCCATCTAATGCACCTAACATAATGCATATTGGCCTAAGTCCGCATTCGCCTGCATCTGCTATGAGATCTGCCGGCATAGACAATATTTTTTCAACTGCAAACTCTCCCAGGTACTCCATAAGAGTCTCGTCGAACACTATACCCCTAGGGTTGAACCCTGCTGGCGCGCCAGGTTTCAACCTATGAGACAAATCTCCTGAAGCCAGCACGCCAATCTTTCTGCCTATCTCAGCTGCGGATTTGTTTATGATTTGTCCAAAGACGTAAAGATCTAGATATGGAAGAAAACCAATATTCACGACTACAACAGGTTTCGAAAACCCTTGCTTCTTCAAATAGTAAAGAGGAACTAAAACGCCGTGATCTAGTCGTGATCCCGCTCCGTACCGTAAAAC
>DGFF01000115.1:0-6827 GCA_002391545.1 Candidatus Fermentithermobacillaceae bacterium UBA3907
ACCCTGATAGCGAACAGTATACCGTAAGCTAGGGACAACACCAAAACGATAACTGAAATCAATACAGCAGCAGATTCAAAAGGTATGGTCAGTCCTGCCAGGACCAACATTAGTACGATGCTACCGTTTAGTAGTAAATTGTGATTCTTGAGGACAATAGGTTTCTGAGTCATGCGTCTGTCTAGTTTTGCAGCAGCTATCAGACTACCGCTAAACGTCAATCCCCCAACAATTAGGCCGAGTTGGCCTGCTACTTTGTTGAAAACAGGCAAACCAGCATAGGAATCCAAGATTTCAGCCAATGCCACCAGCGCCGAAGCTCCTCCACCCAATCCGTTCAAAAGCGCCACCATCTGTGGCATTTGTATCATCGTCGCCCTAACCGCCATCACGTAACCTATTACACTGCCAATAGCCATAGCTATCCAAAGCAAAGGAACAGTTAGAATTTGGTTTTTCCACAGCACTAACAATATAGCAGCCAACATGCTCAACGCGCTTAATCTGTTACCTCGAACCGCGGTTTTCGGCGAACTCATCCACCTAATGCCAAGGAGGACCAACCCTGCTAAAACTACCGAAATTACTACATATACCGGATCCATCTCGACACCTCGTTTACCTAATTCTTGAACATTCTTAGCATGCGGTCCGTAACAAGAAAGCCGCCTACCAGGTTGACGCAGGCGAAAATGATGGCAACAAAAGCAAGGATTTTACTACCGAGATTTACTGCTAAGGCAGCAGAAACCAAGGAGCCTAGAATAGTTACTCCCGAGATGGCGTTGGTTCCCGACATCAAAGGCGTATGAAGCAAAGATGGTACTTCGCTTATAACGATATATCCAAGCCAAGCTGCGACCGCAAAAACTATTAAATTGAAAAGGGCGTCCATAATTGCCCCACTCCTTGTATTTTTAGTTAAGACCCATCGCTTCTCTAGTGCCAGCGTGGATCAATTCCCCATCTTTACACACAAGCGACGATGCTATTATTTCGTCGTCTAGATCTATTACGATCTTTCCGTCTTTGATGAACACGGCGACATAGTTTAAGATGTTTCTAGAAAACATCATGGTAGAGCTCACCGGAACCATACCTGGTATATTCTTGGTGCCGTCTATGCTCACACCGTATTTTTCTATAACTTCTCCGCCTACTGTGAGCTCGCAGTTTCCGCCCTGGTCAATTGCTACGTCTACTATTGCGGAACCTGGTTGCATCTGCTTAACCATTTCTTCGGTTATTAATATGGGAGCAGTCCTTCCTGGTACAAGGGCGGTAGAGATTACTATGTCCGACTTAATGATGGTGTCTTTTATGGCTTCTTGTTCTTTGAGGAGCCATTCTTTGGGAAGATGTTTCGCATAGCCGCCTTCTCCGATGGCTATTTGCGCAGGCACCCCTGTATCAATCACTTTTGCGCCAAGGCTCTTGGCGTGTTCAGCCGCATCAGGCCTAATATCCACTCCGTACACTACAGCACCCAATCGTTTTGCAGTAGCTACCGCTTGGAGACCTGCAACGCCTGTGCCCAAAACCGTGACGTTAGCGGGAGGCACTGTGCCTACTGCTGAAGCTATCATCGGTACAAACTTGGGAAGACGATTTGCCGCCATAAGAACGGATTTGTAGCCTGCGACAGTGCTCATAGAAGTAAGCGCGTCCATGGACTGGGCTCTCGAAATTCTAGGAATTCCGTCCAACGTAAGGGCTATTACACCTTTTTTGGTAAGATTCATTACCATTTCGTGGTTTGCAGGTGCGGCTGGATGCAAGAATGTAACCAGCACTTGTCCGGCGTGCATCATGTCGACCTCATGTTTGCCTAGTTTGTCATTGAACAAAGGTTCTTTTACTTTTAGGATCACGTCTGCTTGCTCAAAGAGTTTCTCCACATCCTCTATGATTTCTGCACCAGCTTCTTTATACTCCTCATCTGTGAAGTACGCTCCTTCGCCGGCGCCTTTTTCTACTAAGACTCGAGCACCTCCTTGAACAAACTTGGAGACGGTTTCAGGAGTCGCAGCGACGCGTCTCTCTCCGCGCATGATCTCCTTTGGGACTCCGAAGGTGATACCTTCAAACTGCATAACCATAACCTCCTTGTATTTATAAAAACTTAGTTTTGGGACCATTTTTCACACGGTGACGTTTCATTAGTAGTGACACAAGTAGTGCCATACTGAGAAAGAATAACATCACCCATATCAGGTCTCCCTTCTATATAATACAGTAAGAATCCTCTTTTTCGAATACCATCAACTTTCTTGAAGAATTAACCAAGTTTTGAGTTGGTTGCCCTAGGCGAATCTGCATTTCTTGCAGATTATTGAGAAGAGTCATCTGCAAAGGTTATCATTGATGTATCATTGGTCAGAGGGAAGTTTTGCTGCACCGTTTATAATGTGTAGATTAGATCGTATAGATTAGATACAGTACTCAGTCGAAAGGGATGGAGTTGTGTCGAAAAGAAACATAGCTCGGGCTACTACCATCGTAACCCTTTTGGGAATCGTCGCCAAAATTATGGGTTTCGTACGCGAGCAATTAATTGCGTGGTTTTTTGGGGCTACGGGCCCAACTGATGCATATATGGTTGCGTTGGCTATACCCACTGTGCTTTCAGGTCTGATTTCAGATCCCATATGCACATCGTTTCTACCCGTGTTTACCACCTATCTAAATCAAAAAGATCGAAAAGACACATCCAAACTCGCGTCTTCTGTTATTACTCTTTCAGTTGGCGCGTTTTTGCTTATAGGCATTATGGCAATACCATTTGCCCCTAACCTGGTCAGCCTGTTTGCGCCAGGATTTTCAGGTGAGATATTTGACATTTCGGTTACCCTAACCAGAATATTTTTTCCTGCGTTTGCCTTGCCTCTTTTGGCTGCGCTATTTAAAGCCATTTTGAACTCTCACAAGGAGTTTACCATTCCAGGCTTGGGTCCATTCGTACAAAACGTTGCCATTGTGGTGCTAGTCGCTTTACTAGCTCCTAATTTTGGAGTGCTTGCGCTAGGTATTGCGACCATGGCAGGATACTTAGCCCACGTTCTAATTCAAGTACCTGCGGTCAGAAGAACGGGTCTAGATCTAAAACCGAGAATCGCTTTTGATGAAGGAACAAAAACCGTGCTAAAACTGGCGATTCCCATGGTTCTCGGTGGATTGGCCGGTCAAACATGCGCGATGATTGAGAAAAACTTAGCCTCGAGACTTCCTTCTGGGTCTATTTCCGCATTGGGCTTTGCCAATCGGTTGAGATCGTTACCTACAGACTTGTTCATTGTGGCTGTCGCTACAGTAATCTATCCTTCCCTTTCGGAGATGTGGGCACGTCGGGATAAATCTGGCATGGGCGATATATGGTTAACAGGGGTGGAGTACGCCATATTCTTGTGCGTACCGTCAACCGTTGGATTTATCATACTGGCTCAGCCTTTAGTGCGCCTTGTGTTTGAAAGAGGAGCTTTTACGCCTGAAGCAACTATACTCACTGCCAGCGCTCTTAGCGTCTATTCCATCGGCATAGTGGCTAACGCTATTTCAAGATTGGTAAAAACAGGATTCTACTCAACGCAGGATACCTGGAAACCAGTGATTCTCACCACAGTCACTTCGGTCCTAAATATTGGATTGGCGGTTATTTTGGTAGAACCTCTTGGCCACCTTGGTTTAGCCTTGGCCAACGTTCTTTCTTTTTGGGTAAGCGCAATAGTGGGCGTTTGGATGTACAGAAAGTACATATATGAATTCCCTCTACGTAAACTTCTGGGATCTGCTCTTAAGATCCTGGCAAGTTCTTTATTAATGGCAGTATTTACCTGGACTGCCGCACATTACTCAGGGTTTCTTGCAGGTACAGGTTCATTTAAAAGCGATTTACTCCTAGGTTTGCTGGTAATAGGCGGTTCGGTAATTGTCTATCTAGCATCTGCTTTGCTTTTAAAGTGCGAAGAGATTGTACTCATAAAGAGTCTTCTTAAGGAAAGAATTAAAAAGGGGGAGGATATTTAACATCTAAAGGTCGAAATTATTCTATGGAAAACCAAATATGTGATTTTCATTTGAGAAAGGAGAAGGATCCTATGAGGCCTATCACTTCAGACGATTTGTATGCCATCAAATGGGTTCGGGATCCCCAAATATCTCCCGACGGGATGAAGGTACTTTTCGAAGTTAAAGAAGTCATTCCCGAAGGCGAACTTAAAGGGTATAAGAGTTCTATATGGATCTTGGAGGACGGGAGAATTCGTCAATTTACCTCAGGCAAGAAAAACGACACAAGTGCAAGATGGTCTCCATGCGGTAAAAAGATCAGTTTCATTTCAGATCGTGAGGACAAAAATCAAATATATGTTTTATCCCTAGATGGTGGCGAAGCTCAAAAACTTACGTCTATGAAAAATGGCGTAGGTGAATACGCTTGGTCTCCAGACGGCCGAAAAATCGCTTTTTCTGCTTTGGTAGACAATGAGATGGAAACAGAGAAAAATCATGACGAAGAAAAGATAGAGGAAAAGACAAAGGAAGGGGAACCAGACGGGGAACCTACTACAGATGTTAGGGTTATAAACAAGATTAGATATAAATCAAACGGGCGCGGCTTTTTACCCGAAGGCAACTACCAGATTTTCGTCATAGATATACTTTCCAAAGAGGTTACCCAGATCACGCAGGGGCCATATGATTGCAAAGAGCCTGCGTGGTCTCAGGACGGTACTTCAATAGTTTTTACGTCTGCAAGGTTTGAAGATCACGAACTTTCATCAGTGAGAGACCTTTGGGTGGTGCCATCAACTGGAGGAGAAATGCGCAAACTAACGTCCAGCGATGCGGTGCTATACTCTCCTTCTTGGTCTCCAGATGGCAAGTATATTGCGTGCTACGGTCATGACAACGAATACCACGGAGCTACTGTCCCATGCGTCTGCGTAGTTCCGTCTCAGGGCGGGCCCGTAAGATTTTTAACAGAACCGTCTGGGCTCAGCGTTGGAGATTCTGCTTCGACAGACATGGCTTGTTCATCAGGTTCAAAGCCTGTATGGTCATCTTCTGGGGAAAAGATTTTCTTTAGCGCCCTGCAGCACGGTAGATCTGCTCTTTACAGCGTTGCCTTGGAAACAGGGGAGATTCAACAGTTGACGCAAGGAGACTGTTCTGTTTGCGGTTGGAGCAAGGCCCATGACGTAGATATTTTTGCTTTGAACGTAACTTCTCCAGAAGTTATAGGCGATGTATGGCGTTTTGACCTTACAGGCCATGGCGTTTTAGATGAAACCGAAAGTATAATCAGCAGTCCATCTCAAAGGGGATATCTTAAACGGCTAACTAATTTCAACAAAGATTTGTTGGAGTCTGTATATCTGGCGCGTCAAGAAGAAATTGAGGTTATTGGACAAGATGGTCAGAAACTGCAAGCGTGGATAATGAAACCTTTAGGGATGCAACCTGGAAAGAAATACCCCATAGTTCTAGAGATCCACGGGGGACCCCACGTGTCGTATGGGTACACCTTTTTCCACGAGTTTCAAGTATTGGCGGCAAGAGGTTACGGTGTTATCTTTGGAAACCCCAGGGGGAGCACTGGTTACGGCCAGGAATTCGTAGCTGCTACCCATCACGATTGGGGCGGTAAAGACTACGAAGATGTTATGGCCTTTGCCGATTACGCAGCCAATCTTCCTTGGGTAGATGTAGAGCGCATGGGGGTTACAGGAGGCAGCTATGGAGGATATATGACTAATTGGATAGTAGGGCACACAAATAGGTTCAAAGCTGCTGTTTCCCAAAGGAGCACATGCAACCGGTTTAGCCAATTTGGAACGAGCGATGCTGCGTATATGAATAGCGAGTTTGAGTTTGATGGAAACCCCTGGGACAACCCTATGGCTTATTTGGATAGATCGCCAATTATGTACGTCAGGAACGTAGAGACGCCACTTATGCTAATCCACAGCGAAGAAGATTTGAGGTGTCCTATTGGCCAGGCTGAGGAGTTTTTCGTAGCTCTTAAGAAACTCAAAAAGACTGTGGTGATGGTGAGATTCCCTGGTGAGAACCACGAACTTTCTCGGTCTGGAAAACCCAAACACAGGGTTGAGAGATTAGAGTACATTTTAAGTTGGTTTGACAGGTACATGGCTCCTAATCGTCATGATTATTCTGTACCTTTGGCAGAACCGGCCAAGGTTGTAATAAAATTGCCACAAGGATCCAGTTAGCCAATTAAAGGGTTTGGATGAAAAAAGTAAGGGAAGAAAAGATGTGAAAAAGAAACCTTCCAGAGAATATACGACTGCAGAGTTATGGGGATATCGTGAGCCGACTCCTAGCGAGTTAAGATTAGCTGGAGCCTTTAAGAAGGCAGGGATCGAGTTTGATACGGAAGTTCCCATAAAGCAATTTACGTGCGGTTTTCTAATAAACGATTGGTTGATCGTAGAGGTAGATGGCGAAACTCATGTCATCTCTTCTCGTCTGGAAGATGACGATAAAAGGCAAAAGATCCTAGAAGAATCAGGTTTCACTGTTATGAGAGTTCGAGCCATGGATATACTTTACGAATCAGGTTTGAAAAAATGCGTAGCTAAGATCGAAAGGATGTTGGCAAAGGGCCCGCCTGGTACTGAAAAGGTTGGATTTGAACCCGTTAGGCGTGAAATTGCTGCCAAGGCTAAACGGCAGGGCGTTAAGGAACAGGAAAAGCGTGCGAGAAAAGCGGCTAAGCATTATAACCTGGATAGTACAACTGTGGCTGCAGATTCAGATTCATGCGAGAGCATGGAGGATTACTTCGGCGAAGACGATGTAGACTTTGC
>DGFF01000115.1:7050-13374 GCA_002391545.1 Candidatus Fermentithermobacillaceae bacterium UBA3907
GACTGGAATGTTCTACACTTTACGAACATTTTTCAGGAGGTGACGCTCATTATGCTTTACTTATTGGTGATTTTGCTCATAGTTGTGGTTGTATTTGCTGTACAAAATGCACAGTTGGTGAGTATTAGTTTTCTTGGGTGGAGCACGTCTGTCAACCTGGCTCTGGTAGTGCTATTAGCGTTGTGCATTGGCCTTGTGGTTGGTGCGCTTTGGAGTTGGATCAAGGGTTCCAAATCAAGAGGTGAGGTTAAGGACTTAAAGAAAGAGATCGAATCTTTGGGTGTGAAAATAGGGAACTTAGAGAAGCAACTTCAGGCAGAAATGGAAAAGTCCCAGCGGCTGATAGCGCAGGGTCAACGATCGGAGCCGGACAAAAAAGAAAATGAAATCAAATAACAAAGGTTCAGCCAGGCTTCCTCTTTTGGACGTGAGGGGTGCAGGTAAATGGCAGTTACCACCAACTTATGAAGAGGAACAGGTGCAAGACCTTGCAAGGCAGCTCAACATTCCAGTTGACGTTGCTTCCATATTGCTAAGACGTTCAGGCGGGTCATTGTCTGGCGCAAAAAGCCTGTGGACTGGTGAATGTGGGTATCCTGATATTTGGGCGTTGCCTGGCGTCAAAGAAGGGCTTCAACGTCTGGAACACGCCATATGCCGTAAGGAGCATGTACTCGTCTACTCCGATTTTGACGCAGATGGCGTGACTTCAGCGGTAATCCTAAAGGAGGCTCTTTGCGCTGCTGGAGTACGAGATGTGTCTGTATTTTTACCATCGAGATTTGAAGATGGGTATGGATTTCATGCGCATCTGATCCCTGGGTTTGCCGAAAATGGAGTAAATTTGATCATAACTGCCGATTGTGGCATTGTGGCATGTGAAGCGTGCGACAAAGCCCGTCAATTCGGAATTGACGTAATAATTACTGATCATCATAAATTAGGTAATGAGCTGCCTGCCGCATTTTGCATTATCGATCCTCATTTGCCATCTTGGAGAGATTTTGATCTTGACGATCTAAGCGGCGCAGGGGTTGCGTATCTTTTGGCCAGGGGGCTGCTTGAAAAGAGGCGGTTGTTAGACAATGTGGAGCCTGACTGGGCGACTGACCTACTTACCCTTTCGATAGCAGGAGATGGCCAGGCGGTCAGGGGGCTTAACCGGGTCTGGATCGTAAAGGGATTGAAGTCTATCCAAGAAAGCAGCCGGCCGGGCATATTAGCGCTCTTATTAGTGTCTGGCTTAGCTAGGTTGAAGGCGGATTCCTATTTAGCCCGCCTTGTGCCTGAGATTAAGCAAGGTATAGAATATTTGCCCATGGATGTTTTTGAGGATCTTCACATAGATACTGATGCACTGAGGGAGTCCCTTGAACTTAGCCAGTTGGAATACGAAAGGGACATAATGTTTGGATTGGTTCCACGAATTAACGCTGCAGGCCGCATGGAGCATGCTAATTGGGCATTCAACCTTCTTTGTGAAGAAAACGTGGCAAGAAGTATTCAAATAGCGCTCCAATTGGAGAAAGCCAATCAGGAGCGGCGGAAAACTGAGTCCTCCATGATTGAGGAATGCTTTAACCAGATAAAAGACAAGGGCGCTATGTGCGCAGTGGTAGGCGATGATATAGACCTTTCAGGGGAAATCGACCTTCCAAGTTGTTACCCCCATTATTCTGTGTTTGCCTATCAACCCCTTTGGCATGAGGGCATCATAGGGATAGGGGCGTCAAGGCTTAGAGATGCCTACGGTAGGCCATGCGCCTTAGTAGGTGGCGAAGGTCCTATTTTCAAGGGTTCGGTCAGGGGAATAGACGGGTTTAACGTTTATGAATGCTTATCTATGTGCGAAGAGTTTTTGGTTTCTTATGGAGGGCACGAAGGAGCAGCAGGGTTTACCATTGAGGAAGGAAACATACCTTCATTTGCCCACGCATTTGAGGCGGCTTGTGAAGAAACTTTCCTAGGAGTCTCGATGGAACAGATTATTGAGCTGGATGGAATTATCGGTCCCCAACAACTAAAAGGGGACTTTCTGGACTACTGTTTACGCTTGGAACCCTTCGGGAAAGGAAATCCTGTCCCCACCTTTGCTATAGAGGGATCAAAGATTATCGGTCTAAGGCTTTTAGGCAAAGACATGAACCATCTGGAGTTAATCGCAGATGCAGGTGACCCCATGCGGTTTATGTGGTTCAATGCAGGGGAAAGAGGTTTAGAGTCGTGTTTTGCAGGCAAGTGCGATATTGCTTTCACTCCGTCACGAAATACGTATATGGGACAAGACAGCATTTCGTTTTTTGTAAAGGATATGCGCCCGGCCTGGAGCCTTTTCGGCCATAATTATAGCCACATAGCACAAGATATTTCTAACGGCGACCGTTTCATAATATACACGTGGAGCAAAGATGCGGCTTTCAGCTTATACGTTGCCCTTATGCGAGCAGGTATAGACTGCAAGCTCCATTTAAAGGGGGAACGAAAAGCGTCTGCCCATGATGCTCGGGACCTTCTAAGAAGCAGGCCCGGAGTTGTAATATCCACTTGCCCTTGGGACCTATTGAGAGGGGATGAGGATTTTGAAGTTAACATTATTGCGCTTCATCCACCAATTTCACATTGCTCCCTCAAGCGACTTTCTGACATGGGCTATCTAACGAATATTAACCTAGTGCACCTAGACAGGTATTTAGGGGATTCTAGGAAGTGGATAGAGTGTCGATTTCCCATAAAGGAATCTATAGAGCGAGTGTGGAACATTCTTGTTAGATCAAACCGAGGCGAGCCCATCCCGGTGTGGAGACTAAACCCACTAGTTCTTACAGGCATTGGTGGCTCAGAAATAACCTTGTATGAGCAGCAACTCCTTCTTTTGCAGTCATGCATCTCTATTTTTGAGGAGCTTGGGATGGCCCGGTATGACAATGTGTATAGGACTCCGGTATTAGTTTTGCATAAACCTAAAGGGAAAGTGAACCTGAGGCAGTCACAGATTTACTCACATGGGCTTGGGGTTCGAAAAAGCGCTAGTTATGTTAGGACGTAAGGGAGGAACGGTAGATGAGTCTTGAATTTAAAAATGAACTTTTGAAATACATCAGAGTGATACCTGATTTTCCTACAGAGGGGGTTAGTTTCAAGGATATAACTCCTCTTTTGAGGGATGGGGAAATGTTCAGGAAATCAATCGACGTGCTAAAAGATGCGTGCAAAGACATTGACTTCGACTTAATAGTTGCGCCTGAAGCCCGAGGTTTTATCATTGGCAGCGCCTTAGCATATGCCATGGGCAAGGGGTTCGTTCCCGTTCGCAAAAAAGGAAAACTACCTTGGCAGACTATCGAGAGCGTCTACGAGTTAGAGTACGGCACTGACACCGTTGAAATTCACCAAGACGCTGTTGAACCAGGGCAAAAGGTTGTGGTTTTGGATGATCTTTTAGCTACTGGGGGAACTATTGCAGCCACTGTTGACCTGGTAGAAAGGCTAGGCGGTCAAATTGCGGCAATAGTATTTCTGATTGAACTAACTTACATACCAGGTAGAGCTATTCTATCTGAAAAGGGATATGATATTATTTCAGTAGTCAAATTGGACGAGTGACGTTTTGGTGCGCGCTAAAGGTTGATTGTAAAGGTATAATATATATATACAGGTAGTTGGCGCAGGACAGGAAAAACGCATATGGCGACATTCAGGTTCGAAAGGTAGGACCGGAAATGTCGCTTTTGTGAAGTTTCAGATGGAAAGCGAGGGTTTAAACTGGGGTAGCTACCAAAATCACTGACAAAATAGGTTGTTATCTGAATGACCAGGAAAAAGAGCTGGTTGAGAAGGCTTATGCGTTTGCCGCAGCAGCCCATTCAGGACAGTATAGGGCCTCAGGGGAAGAATTCATAGAACACCCTCTGGCCGTAGCTGCAATTTTGTCTGAACTAGAAGGGGATGCCCAAACCCTTGCGGCTGCCTTGCTTCACGATGTAGTTGAAGATACCTCTGTCAAACTAGAAGATATTAGTTCCGAATTTGGTCCCGAAGTAGCGCGACTTGTAGATGGTGTGACTAAATTAAGCAGGATACAATTTCACTCTCGCGTAGAAGAGCAGGTGTCCAATCTTAGAAAAATGTTTCTGGCTATGGCCGACGACTGGCGCGTCGTCGTGATTCGTTTGGCTGATCGTCTCCACAATCTCAGGACCCTGGATGCCCTTCCAAGAGAAAAGCAGAAACAAATCGCCGAAGAAACTTTGGAAATATATGCTCCCCTGGCTCATCGCCTGGGAATTTGGCGGTTTAAGTGGGAGCTGGAAGATTTAGGGTTTAGATATCTGCATCCTGAAGAGTATCGCGCTTTAGAGCAGGAAATTGCTGCGAAACAAAGCGAGAGGGAAGCAGAAGCTGCGATGATCATAGAACAGTTGCATACCAAGCTTGAGGAAGCAGGTATACATGCAGATGTTCAGGGGCGCACCAAAAACCTTTACAGCATATACAGGAAGATGAAGACCCAGGGCAGACAGCTTAACGAGATTTACGACCTTCTTGCAGTAAGAGCCATAGTAGATACTGTAACCGATTGCTACGAGACTTTAGGGATTGTTCATACATTGTGGAAGCCTATGCCCGGCAGGTTCAAAGACTACATCGCCATGCCCAAACCAAACGGATATCAGTCCCTTCACACTACTGTTCTCGGTCCTTTCGGTCAGCCATTTGAGATTCAGATAAGGACGAGGGAAATGGATCGAACTGCCGAGTATGGGAGCGCTGCTCACTGGCGGTATAAAGAAGGTAGAGCCGATGAGTCCTTTGACCAGAAGATGGCATGGTTGCGTCAACTTCTGGACTGGCAGAGAGAGATGACAGATGCTGGGGAATTCATGGAAGCTTTGAAGATCGATCTTTTCCAAGACGAGGTTTTTGTCTTTACCCCGAAAGGAGATGTTATCGATTTACCAGTTGGTTCTACGCCATTGGATTTTGCTTACAGGATTCACACAGATATAGGGCACCATTGTACAGGTGCTAAAGTCAATGGAAAATTGGTGCCCCTATCGTACAAGTTACAGACTGGCGATATTGTAGAAATTATGACTTCACGTCATTCTACTGGTCCCAGCAGGGACTGGTTAGACATAGTAAAAACATCTCAGGCTCGGTCCAAAATACGATCGTTTTTTAAGAAACAAGTACGGGAAGAAGACGTTGCAAGAGGCAAAGCTAGTCTAGAAAAGGAAATTCAGAAACTCGGTGTTAAGTGGGCGGATATTGATGAGGCGGGTATTTTCGATAAAGTCTTGGAAAGATTAAGATATTCTGACATGCAGAGCCTTTATGCGGCTATTTCTTACGGTGGAATAAGTCCTGTGCACGTTGCAGGCAAGGTGAAAGATGAGATTATGAGAACGCAGCCTTCTCTTATGCCGCAGAAAGAAGAACTTCAAAAACCTCCGACTAAGCAAGTAAAAAGCCCGGAGGAAGGCGTAATTGTGAAGGGCATGAGCGACTTCCTAGTGCGTTTGGCTAAGTGTTGTTCGCCAGTGCCTGGTGATCCTATCATAGGTTATATTACGAGGGGCCGAGGTGTGACTGTACACAGAATAGGTTGTCCTACGATTCAGACCTTGAAAGACGAAGAACGTTTTATAGAAGTTTCGTGGGAGGCTGAGGTTATAGGGTCGTACCCTGTTGAAATACTGGTAGAAGGTTACGACCTGTCTCTTATNNGAGGTGTGACTGTACACAGAATAGGTTGTCCTACGATTCAGACGTTGAAAGACGAAGAACGTTTTATAGAAGTTTCGTGGGAGGCTGAGGTTATAGGGTCGTACCCTGTTGAAATACTGGTAGAAGGTTACGACAGGCCCGGTCTTTTTGCAGATGTTATGGCTGCTATCGCAAATGTCGGTTCTAACATTTCAAAAGCAACCGCTGAGGCTGACTCAGATGGAATCGCTCGAATTAGCGCGAAATTTGACATTCACGATCTGGATGAGCTTAAGAAACTGGTGGCTGATATAAGACGGATAAAAGGTATCATATCAGTTGATCGGGCTTTTGGAGCCAGGAGGTAGAAGTGCGAGCAGTTTTTCAAAGAGTGAAAGAGGCTAAGGTTTTCGTAGGCTCTGATGAGATAGCCTCCATAGGTACGGGAGGCCTTGTATTGCTAGGTGTAGGGAAAGAAGATACAGATAGCGATGTAGCTTATATGGCTGATAAAATTGCCGGCCTCAGGGTGTTTGCAGACTACGAAGGAAAGATGAACTTGTCCTTGTTAGACATATCTGGTGAAGTTTTGGTTGTACCCCAGTTCACTTTGTACGG
>DGFF01000115.1:13637-18944 GCA_002391545.1 Candidatus Fermentithermobacillaceae bacterium UBA3907
AAGGGTGAGGAACTTTATATGAAAGTGGTGCAATCTATGAGGGATATGGGCCTTACGGTTAAAACAGGTGCGTTTGGCGAACATATGATGGTTAGTTTGGTTAACGATGGTCCTGTCACCATTCTCATATCAAGTTCCAAAGAATTCTAAGTATTGGCGTGGAAAGGCGGTTTTTTTGCTATGGAGGTAATAAGACTGGTTGTCGGTCCTTTGAGGACCAATTGCTATGTTGTATATGATCCTGAATCTGGTAAGTGCGCAGTCATAGACCCTGGCGGTGACGGGGAAAGGATTCTCGAGGCCTTACGCGAAAAAGATCTAAGCCTTGAGAAGATAATATGTACACACGGACACTTAGATCACATATACGACGCAGGGCTTTTGCAGAAACTAACTGGAGCACCTGTGATAATAGGCGAAAAAGAAAAGGTTTTTCTCGAAAAAGGAAAGTGGATGGATGACTTTATGGATACGTCTAGCATGGTAGAGATCAGCGACTATAGTACTGTGCGAGAAGGCGATATCATAAACGTAGGTAACGTACGTCTACATGTAATCGAGACTCCGGGTCACACGCCCGGTAGTATATCCCTGTATTACGCCGGTCCTGCAGATGGCAGTTCAGATAGGGCGCTGTTTAGTGGGGACTTGATATTCCGCCTTAGCGTAGGGCGTACTGATCTTCCTGGTGGAGACACAAGCGCTCTACTGGAAAGCATTCATAGAAAAGTCTTAACTCTTCCTGATGACACCGTCATATACCCCGGACACAATCTGACTACCACCGTTGGCAAAGAAAGGCTAGAGAATCCCTTTCTAACCTAAACTGTGATATCTTATATAGAAACAGGCCGGTGGTACAATCTGACGCCTGAGCGATTCGATTAAAGGGGTGGTATGTTTGATAAAGGCGCCGCGCGGTACAAATGATATTTTGCCCCCGGAAACAAACAAGTGGGCATACCTTGAAGCCCTTTTGCGCAGGCTTTCAAATACGTATAACTTTCAAGAAATAAGAACTCCAATATTCGAATATACCGAGCTATTTACAAGGACAGTTGGGGAGACTACAGATATCGTTCAGAAAGAGATGTATACTTTTGAAGATAAAGGCGGAAGGCTGTTAACCCTAAGACCTGAAGGAACTGCACCTGTGGTAAGGGCGTTTCTAGAACACGGTTTAGACAGCAAGGCTTTACCAGCGAAACTTTTCTACCTTGGACCCATGTTCCGTTACGAAAAGCCTCAAGCTGGAAGGTATAGACAGTTTATGCAATACGGTGTGGAAATCCTAGGCTCTCCCTCTCCGTACTCTGATGTTGAAGTGATACAAATGGGAGTCAAGATAGCCGAGGAACTGGGTTTATTAGGCACTACCCTTTTTATAAACACTATTGGGTGCCCAGAGTGTCGTAAAGAATATAGGGAAGATCTTGTGGAATATTTGAAGGACCAGATTTCTGATTTGTGCCCTGATTGTAGAAGCCGTATTGATACTAACCCTTTGAGGGTACTAGACTGCAAGAATCCTGAGTGTCGAAAGGTTACCCAAGATGCTCCTTCCGTCCACGATTATCTTTGCGATGAATGCGAGGCGCACTGGGAGACTTTAAAAACTATTCTCACCTCGCTTGGAATGGAATATACAGTTGATCCTACTCTGGTGAGGGGGCTAGATTACTATACTAGGACAGTTTTTGAGATCAAGTGGCCTCCTTTGGGCGCTCAAGACACGATCGTTGGTGGAGGGCGCTATGATGGGCTTGCAGAGCAGCTTGGGGGTAGCCATATTCCTGGGGTTGGTTTTGCTTTGGGAATGGAGAGGTTGCTCCTGGCTTCCGACAAGGGAGAAAAGCCTATTGATGCAACTTGTCCCATCGATTGTTTTATTGTAGTTGCTGTAGGTGAGGATGACGGTTTTTCAGATGACATGTATATTCGGGGATTTCAGCTCCTCCAAGACCTTCGTTCTTCGGGAATATCGTGTGATTTTGATCCGTTGAGAAGGAGCATGAGAGCGCAGATGAAACACGCAGATAGGGCTGGCGCTCAATATACAATTATTTTTGGCGAAGAGGAGTTTAGGAATTCAGCTGTATCTGTTAGATCCATGAAGCACGGGTGGCAGAAACAGATTGCGCTGGACCATGTGTTAGGCTTTGTGAAAGGGGAAATTCTAGGTGGCACTTAGTGACAGTCAAGGAAATGAGCGAAAAACGATGCGGCTTATGAACGATCTAGATGGACTCAAGAGAACGTGCTACTGTGGTGAAGTTAGGGAAGAGCATGTAGGATCGAGGGTCACACTCATGGGCTGGGTCAACAGGCGGAGAGACCTTGGAGACCTTATTTTCATTGACCTTAGAGATAGAACCGGTTTGGTACAGATAGTATGCGACCCGGTGCGGTCTCCTCACAGTTTTGATGCAGCTAAATGTTTGCGTTCTGAGTACGTAGTGTGCGTAATTGGGAGAGTAGTGGAAAGAAAGCCAGGAACAGAAAATCCTAATATTCCCACGGGTAACGTAGAAGTCCTTGCCGATACTATAAAAATATTCAACTGTGCAAAAACGCCGCCTTTTGTCGTACGCGATGAGGCTGAACCTGATGAAAGTATAAGGATGAAGTACCGGTACATCGATCTTAGAAGATTACCTATGATGAATAATTTAAAGCTCAGGCATGAGATTGTGCTTGCTGCCAGAAATTACCTTTCTGCAAATGGATTTTGGGAGATTGAAACGCCAGCCATGACCAGAAGCACACCGGAAGGAGCCCGAGATTACCTAGTTCCATCCAGGCAAGAGCCAGGACGCTTCTACTCCTTGGCCCAGTCACCCCAGCTTTTCAAACAATTGCTTATGATTTCGGGAGTGGATAAGTATTTTCAAATTTGTCGTTGTTTTAGAGACGAAGACCTTCGGGCTGATAGGCAGCCTGAGTTCACCCAGATAGACATTGAGTTATCTTTTACCGACGAAGAGCAGGTGTATGATCTGGTAGAGGGTATGATGAAGCATATATGGAAAGAGGTATTAGGGTCAGATTTATGTGTTCCTTTTCCGAGACTGACCTGGGATGAAGCTATGGAACGTTACGGTTCAGACAAGCCCGATACCAGATTTGGTATGGAAATATCTGATATTACAGATGTGATAAGAGATACCGAGTTTTCTGTTTTTAAAAATGCTATAGGGGCAGGGGGGACTGTAAGAGCCATATGTGTGCCTGGCTGTGCAGAGTTATCGCGACAGACCCTTGACAGACTTACAGACAAAGCCAAAGAAATTGGTGCCAAAGGACTTATATCCATATCATATCTACCTGATAAAGAAATAAAATCCCCTGTAAAAAAGCATTTAACGCAAGAGGAAATTATAGGTATAAAACAGATTACAGGCGCCGAAGAAGGAGATTTGGTGCTAATAGTAGCCGATGAATTTGATACTGCAGTTGGCGTGTTGGGTAGAATGAGGAAAGAAATTGCCCAGCACTTAGGTTTGATTCCTGAAGAAGCGTTTGACTTTGTGTGGGTTACCGAGTTCCCCCTCCTTGAAAGGAATAAAGAAGAGGGAGTTTGGCAAGCTGCACATCACCCGTTTACCAGTCCATCTACTAGGGATCTAAAACTCCTTGACGACCTTGACGAACAGCTCAAAGGAAAATTAAGAGCTAGGGCATATGACCTTGTGTTAAACGGGGTAGAGCTTGCTTCAGGTTCCATACGTATACATAGGAGAGATATTCAAGAAAAGGTGTTTGAGCTTTTGGATCTTTCTTTAGAGGAAGCACAAGAGAAATTCGGTTTTCTTTTAGATGCTTTCGAATATGGGGCACCTCCTCATGGAGGAATAGCTTTTGGCTTGGATAGGTTTGTTATGGTAGTAGCAGGTGCAAATACTATACGGGATGTTATGGCATTTCCCAAGACCACTAGCGGAAGTTGTCTTCTGACTGGCGCCCCCTCGGAGGTGTCACCTGATCAATTAAAAGAACTTGGACTACGTCTGATAGAGGATAATACTGATCATGCAAGGGCGCGCATAAACCAGGGTAAAACTGATTCACCACCGGAGGTTTAGCCTAATGTCATCGTCAGATGAGAGATCTATCGTGGATAGAGCCGCAAAGGGCGATGTGGATGCTTTTGAAAGCCTTGTAAAAGCTTACGAAAAGAAACTTTACAATATGGCTTATCGTTTGGTATCTGATCCAGAAGATGCGTTAGATGTGGTGCAGGAGGTTTTCCTGAAAACATATCAAGCTCTTCCCAATTTTCGCGGCGATAGCCAGTTTTCGACCTGGTTGTATAGAGTGTGTGTTAACACTTGCCTGGACCACCTCAGGAAAGACAAAAAATCAAAGACTTATTCTTTGGATGCGCCAATGGATCTAGGTGATTCGGAGGTCCAGAGGCAGGTTGAAGATGATGGTATCAGTACTGAGGATGCTGTTGAGATGAAGTCAACAGGAGAAGAGATACTAGAGATCATAAACCAATTGGATCCCCACTACCGTACTGCTTTGATTTTGTGTGATGTGCACGACTACTCGTACAAGGAGATAGCGGAAATTTTGAACGTGTCTTTAGGAACGGTGAAATCTAGAATTCACAGGGCTAGAAACTTAGTAAGAAAGTTGTATCAAGCGGAACAAAGTTCGGGTTCTTCCGTCAAAAGTTCTGAGAAGAGGGGTGGAAATTGAAGTACTGTGACTTTTCAGAATTGCTGTCTGCGTATTTAGACGGCGAATTAGAGCCGGAACTAGTGGCACAGCTTGAAGAACATTTGGAAGATTGTGCTTATTGTAAGAATATGCTTGAAGAAATGAAGGAGATAAAGTATGCACTATCTTCTCTTCAAGAAGTGGAGCCGCCACAGTCCTTGCACGCGTCGATTATGCACGCAGTAAATAGACAGGTTATCGAAGACCAAAATGAACGTAAAGCCCGTAAGGTGGCAGTTAGAAATTTGTGGCTCAAGCGGGTTTCAGTTGTTTTGGCTGCTTGTTTGATTATACTGGCTATTTCGCCTGCTGTAAGGTCTACTTTTTTTGGCCCGGAACTACTTGATGATTATGGGACATCAGAAGATGGGCAAGGAGAGATGAAGTCTGCTTCTGAAGGCACATCTGATGTAGTGTTACCAGGAGAATCTGAGGAGACAGATTCTTCTGTTGTAGAGCCTGCCCCACAGGAGTCAGTTATTAAAGAACTTCCGCCTGAAGGCGATGAGTCGGCGCAGGAACCTGCTCCTGTAGAAGAAGAACTACCTCCGCAGGATGTGCAACTTTCAGAAGAAGAAGAAA
>DGFF01000115.1:19089-23494 GCA_002391545.1 Candidatus Fermentithermobacillaceae bacterium UBA3907
AAGAAGAAGAAATAGAAGAAGAGGCTCCTGAGGAAGGCGAGTTTTTTATGGCGCTTAAGTCGGCTCCTGTACGCCTTCAGCCCAAGGAGATAAAAAGCGCCGAAGTTACTGTCCAGGTGTCTTCAGATGTTTTGAACGATGTCTCAGGTGAAATTCGTAGTGCGGTTGAAGAAGCAGGAGGCGAAGTGCATTTGTGCTTTGAGCATGTGCAACCAGGTGAGGAAAACAAGCCTGCTTTTTGCATAACTGCGACTTTGCCTGCGAGCGCTCTTGAGCAAGTCTTAGGCAACTTGTCCACATGGGGCTCTCTAGTTGAGTCGAATATAATAGCTCACGATGTAACTGACTACTACGATTTCGTGAGCTGCACTATTCAAAATAAAGTGGGGCAAAGAGACAAGCTGGCTCAGGCTATCGAGAATGCCACGAATTTAGAGGACGTTTCTGTGGCTGAAGAAGAATTGCTGAAGCTGGAAGAGGAGACTCATAGACTTAGAAGAGAGCAGGAGCTATTGGATGACCTTTCCTCAGAAGCGTCTTTACTGTTATGGGTGATTGGCGAGTAAATTGGTGTACTTGTGGAAAACATGTGTATAGTTTGTGGATAGCATGCGTATGCTGTTTATAACTGAGCAACACAATAAAAGGGTGCATGCAGACAAACAGATGTTAATCTGCGATGCACTTTTTTATCGTGTTATTTTCGTTCTTTCTTTTGTATTTCTTCTAAAATCCTGCTTACCCTCTCAGATTCTGGTAATACTCGACCAGTTTCAGGATCGATTGCTTCGCAACCTCCATTTACCATGGCGGTACAGATTTGCCCGCATGCGGCAGGGTTGCCAGCAAGGTGCGGCGCATCTAAGAGCCCCGATTTTATGGCAAATGCAAGGACCTTTGGATCTGTAAGCGGGTCTTTTGAACCTGCTAACTCTGGAACTATCTCAGGCAATTTTTGTATGGCTCCAATTAGCACTCTGGTTTCCTCTATGAGGTGGTTCTTTCTGGCTTGAACTTGAGCGTCTAAGGTCATGTCAGGCATTCCAGTAATGCAGTAATTTATGACCCCTTGAACGATTTTGCAGCTTTCTATAATTTCCTCACATCGTGCGCCATAATTGGCTTCGCAATAACTTACAACGTGTACGATGTGAGGTTTCATGCTCATGCTGAGCAAAGTTGAAGCAGACAAATGTCCTTTTGCTACGTCAAGGTCTACGGGAAAACTGGCTAAGCCCGCTCTTACCTCTCGCCATATCCTGAAATTGTCATCTGCCAATTGTTCGGCAAGTTCCAACTTGGCCAACATTTTGCCAAGGTCCATAGCAGCCCATGTTTCTGGCGGAGTGTTGAACATGAATTGAGCTACGTAATCTTGTACGCCCATTTTCTTGGCGGTTAGGGCCCCCAAGTAGAAAGCGGCGACGGCTACTACGTCAGGAGCTTCCCTTAGGCTCCATTGGTGAGATTCGTTTACTTCCACAGGGATCCCACGGTCTGCGTGCCATTTGATGGCTTCTTGAGCTTCTTTCATGGAATCTTCTATTTCCCTAGGACCTCGCTTGTCCAAAACGTTGTACCAGGAGAGGGGGATAGCGGTCCACGCATTGTTTATTGTTTCTAGCAGCACCTCGGCAAAAGGAATCACATCTCTAGTTCCGCTGTAGCATCTCATGAGAGGGTAGTTTCCTCGGCGGGATGCTTGGTACAGTCTTTGAAAGTCCTCTTTACTCCTTACAGGCACTCCTCCGGAGCCATCTTGGTCTGGATCCATTTCCTCAGGATGAAAGAAACTTTCTTGTGCATTCTGGTCAGGCCCAATGGAAATCACATCCAAAACCTGGGCCTCTGCGATTTTTTGGATACCCGCTATTGTATCTTCCAGGGACGGAAGACCAAAGTGGTGGCGGATTATAGGGTATGGCGCCTTCCAGTTGATTCGGTCTATGAGCGTACTGGGGTATGTTGCCTCTTTCGAACCTGTTTCAGATTCGCCCCTTAAGTACGCCATGGTTTCGCTAATATCTTCTTCACCGGAAAACACCTTCTCAAAGACTCCCGATTCCCTGGCTACTTGCGCAACTGGCGGAGTGCCTCCAAATATTAGCCTAGGCTTAGGCTCTACCCCTGCCTCTTCTAACGCCGTAACCAACCGCTCAATAAGTCGCCCTGCAGCTTTTGGATCCAGTCTATAACCTATAGCCAGAACATGGGGACGGTTCTCGTGCACCCAAGCTGCAATTTCCTCAGGAGACTTGGCAGCCCCGATGAATTCAGTGTCCCAGCCTGCGGATTCGGCCAACTTAAGGAAATTGAAGATTCCAGCCACGTGTATACAGTCGCCAATAGAAGCAGCAGCCATGGTCTTACGAGATGGTTCATGCCCCTTGTTATTCATTATAGGTCCTCTCCATTCAACACGAAATGAGCGATTTCTTCTGGGCTCATACCGTCTATACCCATGCTTTCTGCGGTTCTTCCAATTGCCCTGTAATCTACGCCATGTAGGGCGCTAGCCATGGTTATTGCTGATTCCATAAGTGGGACTTGTATACCGGCAATCTCTGCGAAAGCCGTTAGGGGAACCAGACTGAACGGGATATCTTCAAATATATATCTGGTATTAAGGGTACGCGGAGCAGCAATGCCCTCGTAGCCGGGATTGTTCTGAACAGCTTCGTAAACTGAAGATGCTTTTACCTCGTACGTTTCCTCCATCCAGTCTAATACTGACCGCACAGATACCCCTAACGCGTTTGCAACGGCAAGACGTTCTTCGTCTACTACTTCTAACACCCTTGCTATGGAAGGAGTGATTCCCTCTTTGTAGTGTTGGAACTCAAGACCGCTTTCGATCCGTCCTGCGTTTAAGATAGTGGGTAGTGGATGAAATATAGCACCTATGTTGTCAAAGCTGGTAACTAACACATTCTCAACTGGCACAAATTGGGGATATGCTAACCGTAACTGCCTGACTACCTCGATGGTTCTAATTGCAGGCAATGCTGCCAAAGGAACTTGGTGCTTGATACCGTAAATATGCGATCTTCCCGCTTCAACGGTTCTGCTAGCATATATAAATGTACCTGCTTCAGCCACAGTAACATCGGCGCAGCACCCGTTGTCTTGCAACACTTTTCTGAACTCTAACGCTCCGCCTGTACGCCCAGGATTCAACACAACAATTTGCCCGTCAGTTAACCACGGCGCCATCTGCTCGGCTACATCCCTATGACCTGAAGCTGGCACTACAACCATAATTACCTGGACACCGCTTATGGCTTCTCCCATATCGTTGGTAATTACGTTTGGCTGAGCAAATCCATTAATCTCACCCTCTAATATGATGCCTCCCATCTCGTTGAGGGCGGTTATCTTGTCTTCTGACCTGTTCCATAGATTCACACCGAAGCCACGCAGGGCAAGAAAACCCGCCATTGCCTGGCCGCCATTTCCAGCTCCGATCACCGCAAATGATGATGCAGGTGTTACATCAGTCAAGATTGGTACTCTGGCCACTTTGCTATCAACTCCTTTACAAAATTTAATTTGGTTTTTCGCTAACTGAAGATTTATGTTCACCGTTTTCCGTCTGCGATTGTTCTCTTCGTTTGAGAGCGCCTTTAAGAATCAATCCAATCAATTCTTGGTATCTAATGTTCGCTGCCTCAGCGATCTTTGGTACTTCGCTGTATCCCGGCGTAAGCCCGGGAAGGGTGTTTATTTCAAGGACATATGGAATGCCGTCCTCAGAAACTCTCAGGTCTACCCTGGCAATATCTCTGCATCCTACGGACTTAAAAGCTTTCCTAGCCATATCCTGGATATCACGGGCTAGTTCGATGGGGATTTCTGCTGGACAAATAGGGGTGACGTTGTCGGACGCTTTGGCCTCGTACGTATACAAAACCTCGTCGTGAAAAACTATTTCCTCAATAGGGAGGACAATAGGTTCTGGGTATCCAACCAACGCTACTGTGAACTCCCGTCCCGATATGAATTCTTCCACCAAAATAGGCCCGCCCACAGTATCTAAAAGTTCGAAGGCTAACTCTTTAACCTTAGCTGAGCAGCAGGTTACGCTATGAGAATATATACCTATACTGGATCCCTCTGCTGCAGGCTTGACCACAACTGGGAAGGGTAATTCTTTCTTCCAAGAACATGCTCCAAGCTCTTGGGCATCGTTGAATACTGCGAATCTTGGTGTTGAGATTTCGTTAGCTTGAAAAATCATTTTTGATATATCTTTGTGCATGGCAATTGTGTGAGCCTTCAGTCCCGAGCCTGTGAACGGGATATCTGTGAGCTCCAGCATGGCCGCTATATTTGCCTGTTGTTTCTTGCTTTTGTATCCAGTAGCCAGGTTGAATATTGCGTCAGGGTAAGCGGCTTCAATTTTGTT
>DGFF01000111.1 GCA_002391545.1 Candidatus Fermentithermobacillaceae bacterium UBA3907
TAGGTTCTTTAGGTTCTATGTGCACAACAGCATCGCAAAGGATTTCAGATTCTAAGGCCTCTTCTATCTGAGTAGCTATGTCATGAGATTCATCCACGCTCATGCTGCCATTTACCATAATGTGCAGAGATACTGACTTTCGGCCTCCATAATCGTGTACCGCGACTTCGTGGAAATCTTTTACCTGGGGGAAGGATCCTACAATTTCCCTAATCTTGCGCTCTAGTTCTGAAGGTGCCCGTTCCCCTATCAGCTTGGAACTGGCAGATATAGCAAGTTCAACCCCTGTGTAGACAATGAGCGCAGAAACCGCTAGACCTAAGACTGCATCAACCCAGTAGTACCCGTACATAGAGGCAATAATAGCTATTGCCACCAAAAAAGATGCAATGGCATCAGTACGGTGGTGCCACGCATCTCCCACAACGACTTGAGCATCGGCTTTTTCGCCAAGGTATAAGGCAAATCGCGTCATCCATTCTTTAACGAGACCTCCCCCAACCATGATTACAGCTACAACCACATTACCCTCTACAGGAACTTTGTTTACAAGCCTTAAATAAGATGATCTACCAAATTGTATACCTACGTAAGTAAGTAAAATAGCAACGATAAACGTACTTATAAACTCAACTCTTCCGTGTCCAAAAGGATGCTCATCATCAGCAGGCATATCAGCTATTTTGAACCCTACCAGCACTACAACAGAGGTAAGCACGTCAGAGGCGGTATGCGCCGCATCAGCCAGAAGAGAAATGCTGTTTAGTGCCAAGCCAAAAAATATCTTGACCGCCGCCAAAACAAGGTTAACTACTATGCTGACTATTGCTTCTAAGAAAGCGTATTTGCTGCGCATATAAGGATCTCTCACAGGTGCCGTTGGATCTTCCTGACCTGTAAAGCGTTTAACTAGATACGAAGTAAGAAACGGAGGTTTTGTTTCTGACATTTGCGCATCGCTCCCCTGAAAATTCAAGCCTGTCTAGTTCGCTTCAAAAACACTACATCATTATACTACTACCTCGCTGCAAGAAAAGCTTGACTTAATTTGGGAACTGAGAAACAGTACATACGTCAGACTAATTTAGGGTTAGTTTGTTATGAAGAGGTAAGCAATGTGAGCAAGACAACTCTAAATGGCCCAAGCAGAGCCGAAGCAAAGCGAATGAAACGTATGGAGAAGAAGAAACGCCAGCGCAGAAGAGGGGTAGTTCTCTTCCTATGCGTTATATCCGCTGTGCTTCTTGCATTTTATTTTTACCCCTCGTATGTAGAAGGAGTTTGGTTTCTACATAGAGAACCAGTGGCAGACGAAACTGATTCTGCAAATCCTGCTCATGTTGCAGATGAAAAACCTCTTTCTCCCGAAGAAGAGGAGCGACTTTCAATTGTATCTCAATTGTCCCAAAGGCCAAATGAAATGGGCAAAGTACCTATAATTATGTATCACGCAATAAGCGAACCCGAATCTGACTGGGTAAGGACACCCGAAAATTTCAAAAAGGATCTGGAGCGGTTTTACAAACTAGGTTATACTCTAGTGCCTTTTCAGTCTTACCTATCAGGCGAAATTGATCTTCCCAGAGGAACCTCGCCTTTAATTCTAACTTTTGACGACAGCACTTTGAGCCAATTTCGTTTAATAGATGGCGATTACCAAGGAAGCCTAGGAAAAGAGTTTCTGCCTCAGGGAAAAATGCCTGATCCTAGATGCGCAGTTGGCATCCTACTTGAGTTTTCAGAAAAGCATCCTGATTTTGGCTGTGCAGCTACTTTTTTTGCTGATTTTCCCGCACCTTTTGACGTGCCTGAGGAGGTAGAACAGAAGTTAAATTTCCTTTTGGCTTGCGGAATGGAAATCGGGAATCACACGTACAACCATAAGGATTTGAGAGAAGCTTCGCCTGAAGTTGTTCAGATGGAGATAGGTAAACAGTCCAACGAGATTTTCAACCTTACAGGAGTAAAGCCACTTTCTCTAGCTTTGCCATACGGCAACTATCCGAGGATTGACGAGGCAAAAAAATACCTGGTTAAAGGCGAGTTTGAGGGTATAGAGTATGAAAACAAAGGAATTCTACTTGTAGGCGCTGAAGCAGCCTTGTCCCCGTATCACAAGTTTCTTGATCCCCTTGCCTTACCTAGAATCAGGGGTAGTGAAGAGGAAATAACCAAATGGTTAAAGTACTTAGATACTTCTAAGACGAGATATATATCTGACGGTAGCGTTCATACTTTGTCATGCCCTGAAGAAGAATTAGATAATATCGCCGCAGACCTACCTAATTTATATGAACTGGTAATAATCCCCACGGAACCATAGCAAGTTTAGACTCCCAAAATGTTTTAGATAGTCGAGTTGGAATATTTGTTGCAATAATTGAACAATTGATCAATAATAGTTATAAGAGGTGAGATAAATGACAGATGACTTAGACGTTTGTTTGCCCCATGACATAGACCAAGACAAGATTCGGAAGTGGCAGGATCAAATGCCTGACATGGACTACGTGGTGTCTATATTTAAAGTAATGGCTGACGAGACCAGGCTGTCTATCTTGTGGCTACTATCGGTAGATGAATGGTGCGTTCACGACCTAGCAGCTGCAGTCAATTCTTCAGTCTCAAATGTCTCTCATCATCTTAGACTGCTTCGAACATCTAGGTTGGTTAAAAGCAGGAGAGAGGGGCAGAGAGTGTTTTACTCCCTCGACGATGAACACGTAATTAGACTGTTAGACGAAGCATTTAAACATTCGCAACATAAGAAAAAACTGCGATGATGAAAGCCAGGGCTACATGTTGCATGAATCAATGGAACATCAAGAAGTCTGCACCCATGGACGGG
>DGFF01000013.1:0-1349 GCA_002391545.1 Candidatus Fermentithermobacillaceae bacterium UBA3907
GGCAGAGCGCATCCTTGGTAAGGATGAGGTCACCGGTTCGATTCCGGTTGTGAGCTCCATTTTAATGTTTCGCTTGCAAAAAGCTACCACATGTTCGTAGAATCGAGTAGAAGAAGGATTTTTGAAATCAGTAGGTAAAAATAGGTAAAACGCAGGAAAGGGGATTTTATTGTGGCTAAGAAGAGATTTGAGAGAACGAAACCTCACGTAAACATAGGCACCATAGGTCACATAGACCATGGGAAGACGACTCTTACGGCTGCGATAACGCGGGT
Organism: Candidatus Fermentithermobacillaceae bacterium UBA3907; assembly: GCA_002391545.1. Lineage (GTDB taxonomy): Bacteria > Bacillota > Sulfobacillia > Fermentithermobacillales > Fermentithermobacillaceae > UBA3907. Next base: position 276 of record DGFF01000013.1, read on the forward strand.
TTTATCTTCGAAGGGTATGGCAGACTTTACGCCTTTCGAAAAGATTGACAAAGCGCCTGAGGAGCGTGCCAGGGGTATTACGATAGCAGTATCTCACGTTGAGTATGAGACAGATAAGAGGCACTATGCGCATGTAGACTGTCCAGGGCACGCTGACTACATTAAGAACATGATAACAGGGGCGGCGCAGATGGACGGAGCGATACTAGTGGTATCTGCGGCAGATGGTACTATGCCCCAGACGAGGGAACACGTTCTTTTGGCTAGGCAGGTAGGAGTACCGGCCATAGTTGTATTTTTGAACAAAGTAGACATGGTAGATGACGAGGAACTTTTGGAGATATCCGAGCTTGAAGTAAGGGAACTGCTAGAGAAGTACGAATATCCTGGTGATGAAGTACCAGTGATACGAGGCTCGGCGCTTAAGGCATTAGAGTGTGGTTGCGGAGAAAGGGATTGCCAGTGGTGCGGCCCGATTCTTGAACTTATGGATGCAGTAGATGAGTATATACCCACTCCAGAGCGGGACATAGACAAGCCATTTTTGCTGGCGATTGAAGACGTATTTACGATAACAGGTCGAGGCACTGTAGTAACAGGCAGGATCGAAAGAGGCATAGTGAAAGTAGGAGACCAGGTTGAGATAGTAGGTTTCACAGACGAGCCCAGGACTACAGTAGTCACAGGGATAGAAATGTTTAGGAAGACCCTTGATGTAGGTCAGGCAGGAGACAACGTAGGATGCTTGCTCAGGGGTATATCTAAGGATGAAGTACAAAGGGGTCAGGTGTTGGCCAAGCCAGGTAGCATAAAGCCACACACCAAGTTCACAGCAGAGATCTATGTACTTACGAAAGAAGAAGGCGGTAGGCACAGCGCATTTTTCTCAGGTTACAGGCCGCAATTTTATTTTCGTACCACAGACGTAACAGGTACAGTGATGCTGCCTGAGGGAGTAGAGATGGTGATGCCAGGAGACAACGTAAGCATAGATGTGGAACTTATAGCGCCCATAGCTATAGAAGAAGGATTAAGGTTTGCAATACGTGAAGGCGGTCGCACTGTTGCATCAGG
>DGFF01000013.1:1570-22074 GCA_002391545.1 Candidatus Fermentithermobacillaceae bacterium UBA3907
GTAGTTACAAAAATTAGGGAGTGATCAATGTGGCAAGGCAAAAAATTAGAGTTCGGTTAAGAGCCTTCGACCACGAGATCTTAGACCAGTCAGCCAGTAGGATAGTTGAAACTGCGAAGAGAACAGGGGCTATTGTATCAGGTCCTGTACCTCTTCCCACAGAGAGAAGCGTTTACACTATTCTAACTGCTCCAAATGGAGAAAAGGACATTCGAGAACAGTTTGAGATGAGGGTTCATAAACGTCTGATTGACATAATTGACCCTACAACTAAAACTATGGATGCTCTTACAAGGCTGGATTTGCCTGCTGGCGTGGATATAGAAATCAAGGCTGTGTAAAATTGCGGCTTTTTATAGAGGAGGTGCTGTGCTATGAAGGCCATCCTAGGTAAGAAGGTAGGGATGACCCAGATATTCGATGAGGAAGGTAATCTTATACCTGTAACAGTCCTTGAAGCCGGTCCTTGCACAGTCGTCGATGTGAGAACTGAAGAAAAACACGGATATAATGCAGTGCAACTTGGATTTGGTTTCGTGAACGAGGGGCGTCTTACAAAACCTCAAAAGGGATATTTTAAGAGTAAGGGAGTAGCTCCTACCAGGTACCTTAGGGAATTTAGAATTGAGCCTGGTACTGAGTACAAAATTGGTGACCAGATAAAGGCTGATGTATTCAAATCTGGAGACTACGTGGACGTTACAGGAACATCGCTTGGAAAAGGATTTGCTGGTAGCGTCAAGAGATGGAATCTGAAACGCGGGCCTACTTCCCATGGTTCAAAACACCACAGGAAGCCAGGATCTCTTCAGGCGAGAGATGCAGCTCGTGTATGGAAAGGCAGAAAATTGCCAGGTCATAAAGGCAGTGAAAGAGTTACCATAAGAAATCTAAAAGTAGTGGATGTAGATCCCGAGAAGAACGTGCTTCTTGTGTATGGAGGCGTACCTGGAAGCAGAGGATCCTTGGTTATGATCAAAGAGGCTTCTCGGTGAAGCACACAAGCTTGGTAAGGAGGGAGCCTCGTGCCGGAAGCGGATGTTTACAATAGGCAAGGGGATAAGATAGGAACGGTGAACCTGCCCGAAAAATTGTTTGGGTCAGAGGTTAACCAGGCCCTAATAAGAGAAGCTGTTCTTGCCCATTTGAATAATCAAAGGGTAGGTACGGCCAAAGTCAAGACAAGAGCGGAAGTCAGAGGAGGCGGTCGGAAGCCTTGGAGGCAGAAGGGTCTGGGAAGAGCCAGGCATGGAAGCATTAGGTCGCCTATCTGGAAAGGTGGCGGCGTGGTCTTTGGGCCACAGCCCAGGGATTTCAGTACGCCTTTACCCAAGAAGAAAAAGCGACAAGCTTTGGCGTCTGCTCTTTCGTTAAAGGCGTCTGAGGGCGAGGTTTTGGTTCTTGATGAACTTAAGATGACTCAGCCCAAGACAAAAGAGATCTATGAATTGCTCAAGAAGTTGGGAGCCGAAAAAAGTTCCCTGATTGTTACTGCAGACAATGAGCCCAATGTGGTTCTTTCGTCTCGAAATATTCCGGGTGTAAAGGTCACTACTGCGTGGCAGGTATCTACCTATGATGCCGTGTCCAAGCAGTATCTAGTGATTACACAAGATGCACTCCGTAAGATGGAGGAGGTATTCGCATGAACTTGACGGCCAGAGATATTATTATCGAACCCATTATTACTGAGAAAAGTAACGATCTCGCAGCAGAGGGAACGTATACATTTAAGGTGCACCCGAAAGCCACCAAGGCCGACATCCAGCATGCGGTCGAGGAGATATTTAAGGTTAAGGTTGAAAGGGTTAACACCATATCGATGAAGGGAAAGGCCAGGCGAATGGGCTATTACTCGGGTAGGACGTCAAGTTGGAAGAAAGCCATGGTAACCTTAGCGCCAGGACATAAAATAGAATTCTTCGAGGGTATTTAGGACACCGTAAGGGAGGGAAATTGGTTGCCAGTAAAAGATTACAAGCCAACATCACCCGGGCTTCGCCAGCGAGTGTCTGGTACTTTTGAAGAAATAACCAAGACGGAACCGGAAAAGAGTCTAGTTGTTTCTAAAAAGAAATCAGCAGGGCGAGATGCTAGCGGAAAGATAACTGTGCGCCATCGCGGTGGCGGTACCAAGCAGTTGGTACGAATCGTAGACTTTAAGCGGGACAAAGATGGCGTCCCTGGTAAAGTGGCGGCTATCGAATACGATCCTGGAAGGTCTGCACGTTTGGCACTTATCCACTACGCTGACGGGGAGAAGAGGTACATATTGGCTCCCGTTGGAGTTAACGTAGGCGATACGATTATGTCTGGACCAGATGCGGATATAAAGCCTGGGAACGCTCTGCCACTTGAAAACATTCCTACGGGCACTTTCGTTCATAATGTAGAGATGGTGCCTGGTAAAGGTGGTCAGATGGCAAGAGCTGCAGGTGCCCAGGTCCAACTTATGGCTAAAGAGGGCGGATTCGCGTTGTTGCGGCTGGCTTCAGGAGAGCAAAGGAAAGTGCCTGTACAATGTAAAGCCACCGTAGGGCAAGTGGGTAATGTGGAACACGAAAACTTGAGCCTGGGAAAGGCAGGCAAGACCAGGCATTTGGGATGGCGCCCCAGCGTGAGAGGTTCGGCCATGAATCCTGTGGATCATCCCCACGGCGGGGGAGAAGGCAAGGCTCCTATTGGATTACCAGGGCCTGTGACTCCTTGGGGTAAGCCGACGCTGGGTTATAAGACGAGGAAGAAGAACAAACCGTCAGATCAATATATAGTCAAGCGAAGAAAATAATGGAAGGAAGGAGGGGGCGATTATGAGCCGATCCAAGAAAAAGGGACCCTATGTTGACAAGAAACTCCTTGCGAAGGTTAGGGCCATGAACGAAAAAGGTGAAAAAAGAGTTATAAGGACATGGGCTAGGAGCTCTACCATCGTTCCCGAGATGGTCGGTCATACAATTGCGGTTCATGATGGCCGTAAACATGTGCCCGTTTACATTACTGAAGATGCTGTGGGGCATAAGTTAGGCGAATTCGCTCCCACACGTACGTTTAGGGGCCATGGAGCGCACACACAGCGTTCCACTGCACTAAAGTAAGGGGGTCTATTCAGAACTCATGGAAGCGCGATGTGTAGTGAAACATATAAGAATGTCCCCCTCTAAAGTGGGCATAGTGGCCGACCTTGTGCGGGGGAAACCAGTTGATGAAGCGCTAGCTATTTTGAGGTTTACTCCTAAAAAGGCAAGCGTAGTTGTGGAAAAGGCTATCCGCTCGGCAATAGCCAATGCGGAAAATAATCATGATATGAGTCGGGATGAGCTCTATATATCTGAGATATATGTAGGACCAGGTCCTACCCTGAAAAGATATCGTCCTAGAGCTAGAGGACAAGCTCATCCAATTAAGAAGAGGACGTCACATTTGACTGTGGTACTGAAAGAAAGAGAGGAGGGTTAAAGACTTGGGTCAGAAAGTTCATCCAAAGGGACTTCGTGTGGGTGTGATATATGATTGGGATTCCAGATGGTTTGCTACCAAGGATTTTTCCGAGCTCCTCCTCGAAGACAAGATGATAAGGGATTACATCAAAGAGAATCTGGGGCAGGCGGGAATTCCCAGAATTGAGATTGAGCGAAAGCCGCAGGAGATCACAATATTTATCCATGCTGCTAGGCCTGGAATGGTCATAGGACGTGGAGGAAGTGGTATTGAGAATCTTCGTAAGGAACTGGCTAAACGAACTGGCAAAAGAGTGAATATTCATTGCATCGAAGTGAAGAGTCCAGAAACTGATGCGCAGCTAGTAGCTGAAAACGTAGCTGAGTCAATAGCCAGAAGGGTGTCTTACAGGCGGGCCATGCGTCAAGCTATCCAGAGAGCTATGAGATCAGGTGCAAAGGGCATAAAAATAAGGGTGTCCGGTCGTTTGCAGGGCGCCGAGATCGCTCGAAGTGAGACTGCAAGCGAAGGCACAGTTCCGTTGCACACGTTGAGGGCCGATATAGACTACGGGTTTGCAGAGGCCCATACAACGTATGGTCGTATTGGGGTTAAAGTATGGATTTACAAAGGAGATATTCAGCCCTCGAAATCCCAAGCCAAAGTTGCTGAGGGAGGTAATTGATATATGTTAATGCCAAAACGTGTGAAGTATAGGAAACAACAAAGGGGTCGGATGAAAGGCAAGGCTTCACGCGGAAACGAGATATATTATGGTGAGTACGGACTTATGGCGTTGGAGCCGGCGTGGATCACCGATAGGCAAATAGAAGCTGCCAGAGTTGCCCTTACCCGATACATGAAAAGAGGCGGTAAGGTGTGGATCCGGATATTTCCGGATAAGCCCTTTACGAAAAAGCCGGCTGAAACCAGAATGGGGAGCGGCAAAGGAAACCCAGAATATTGGGTGGCTGTAGTAAAGCCTGGACGCATTCTTTTTGAAGTTGCAGGAGTTCCTGAGGAGGTAGCTCAGGAAGCTCTTAGACTGGCAAGCACGAAGCTGCCAATTAAAACCAAGTTCGTGAAGAGACCCGAGGTAATGGGTGTTACACGGGAAAAGGCGGTGACTGAAGATGAAAGCGCAGGAAATTAGAAAGATGACCGATGTAGAGTTGGATAAAACTCTTTTGGATCTTAAAGATGAACTTTTCAATTTGCGCTTTCAGCTCGCTACTGGGCAGCTTGATAATGTTATGAGGATAAGCGAAGTTAAGCGGTCTATAGCACGGGTGAAGACTATTCAGCGCCAAAGAGAATTAGGAAGGTTGGCCCAGGAGGGTTAGAATTATGGAGCAGCGAGGAAAACGCAGGAAAATGATGGGAGTCGTTGTAAGCGACAAGATGGATAAGACAAGAGTCGTAGCGGTTGACACCTGGAAAGTCCACCCCCTTTACGGGAAGCGGATGAAGTCGACCAAAAAGGTGCAGGCCCATGACGAAGAAAACATTACATCTGTTGGGGATAAAGTGCTTATTGTTGAGACTAGGCCCTTGTCCAAGCATAAGAGATGGACAATAGCAGAAGTGTTGGAAACGTCAAATAGGCCTGTTGGGGGTGACCGGACTTGATTCAACCGGAGACAAGGTTGAAGGTAGCCGATAACACAGGCGCCAAAGAAATTATGTGCATAAGGATACTTGGAAGCGGTTTTAGGCGCTACGCAGGTCTGGGAGATGTGATCGTGGCTTCCGTAAAAGAGGCCACGCCAGGGGGCGTTGTAAAGAAAGGGCAAGTAGTACGGGCTGTTGTGGTGCGCACCAATACTAATGTTAGGCGTCCAGATGGAACGTATATAAAATTTGACGACAACGCAGCTGTGATACTTAAAGACGATAAAGAACCGCAGGGGACCCGCATTTTCGGACCTGTGGCTCGGGAACTTAGGGAGAAACGGTTCACTAAGATAATTTCTTTAGCCCCAGAAGTTATTTAGCGTCTAGAGAAGGTGGTGCAGTCAGTGGACATACGTAAAGGTGATACGGTTCTGGTTGTAAGCGGGAAGTACAAAGGGATTAAGGGCACTGTTTTACGGGCAATGCCTAAGGAAAACAGGTTGATCGTGGAGAGAGTGAATCTGCAAAAGAAACACCAGAGGCCAACTCAGGATCTGCCTCAAGGGGGCATTATTGAGAGAGAGGGCCCAATTGACAGGTCCAACGTGATGCTTGTGTGCCCGAAGTGTTCTCGACCAACTAGGATCGGATTTACAGTAATAGATGGTGAAAAACGCAGAACCTGCAAAAAATGCGGCGAAGTCATTGACAAGTGAGGTCGAGTAATGTGGCGCTCAAAGAATTGTATACTAACGAGGTAGTCCCTGCCATGATGAAGGAATTTGGTTACAAGAATGCATTAGAGGTGCCAAAGGTCGAAAAGGTAGTTATAAGCATGGGAGTTGGCGAGGCTACTCAAAATCCAGACGCTTTGGAAGATGCTGTTAAAGATCTTACCAGAATTTCAGGTCAAAAGCCTGTAGTAACCAGAGCAAAGAGATCTATCTCGTCTTTTAAGGTTAGAGAAGGCATGAACGTAGGGTGCAAAGTTACTCTCAGGGGAAAGCGCATGTACGATTTCCTTGAGAAACTGTTTAACATAGTGCTGCCCAGGGTTAGAGATTTCCGGGGGATGTCACCTTACGCGTTTGATGGCAGGGGCAATTATTCATTAGGACTTAAAGAACAGCTTATTTTTCCTGAGATCGATTACGATCAGGTATCAAAAATACGTGGTATGAACATTACAATTACTACTACCGCGAAAACTGATGAAGAAGCGTACTATCTTTTGAAGGCATTAGGAATGCCTTTCAAAGAGTAAGGAGGAGATTACTTGGCTAGAAAGGCCCAGATTGAGAAGGCAAAGAAGGAGCCGAAATATCCTACGCAGCGAGTTAACCGGTGCAGCATTTGTGGCAGGTCGAGGGCTTATATAAGAAAATTCGGCCTGTGCAGACACTGTTTTAGAGAGTTGGCTCATCGCGGTGAGATTCCTGGCATAAAGAAAGCCAGCTGGTAGGAGGGAGATTACAGATGACACATGATCCTATTGGGGATATGCTTACCAGACTCCGCAATGCCGGCATGGCAAAGCATGATAAAGTGGATATTCCTTATTCCAAGATGAAGGAAAGGATCCTTGTAGTTCTAAAGGAGCAGGGGTATATTCGGGATTATGAAGTTATAGAAGGTAAGCCGTACGCAAACCTTAGAGTGTATATGAAATATGGTCCCGGAAAGACTTGCGCAATTAATGGTATCCGTCAGATATCAAAGCCCGGGCTTCGGGTGTATGCTGGCAAAGATGAAATTCCGAGAGTTCTCGGCGGGTTGGGGATTGCTGTCATATCTACTTCCAGTGGAATCATGGATGACAGAACAGCCCGTAGAGAAGGGGTTGGCGGAGAAGTAATATGTTACGTATGGTAGGAAGGTACAGGAGGGTTTTCACATGTCTCGAATTGGAATAAAACCCATAAAGATACCCTCAGGGGTTTCAGTAACTTTAGAGGATAATAGGGTTACAGTTAGAGGCCCCAAGGGAACGTTGAGCAATGAGATTCATCCAGATATGCATGTATATATAGAAGAGGACTACATCAAGGTAGAGCGGCCGTCTGATGTTAAGAAGCATAAGTCGCTTCACGGCTTGACTCGTACGTTGATTGACAACATGGTCGTAGGAGTTACCGAAGGGTATCAGAAGACTTTAGAACTTTCTGGTGTAGGATACAGAGCTGCTAAGTCTGGGGAAAAAGTGATTTTGAACCTTGGGTACTCTAAACCGTGTGAGATAATACCTCCTGACGGGATTGAGATCGATGTGCCAGTTCCTACCCAGGTTGTGGTACGGGGGATCGATAAACAGAAAGTGGGGCAAGTGGCGGCTGACATAAGAAGGTTGAGACCGCCTGAGCCCTATCGAGGGACTGGAGTCAGATACGCAGGAGAGACTGTAAAGCGTAAAGTAGCAAAGGGTGCCAAGTAGCCCTGTATAGGAGGGAAAACTTTCTATGAATGTAAAGGATAAGCACGAAAGAAGGGCCAGGCGCCACCTAAGAGTGAGGAGAAAAGTGGTGGGGACGCCTGAACGTCCCAGACTCAATGTTTTCAGGAGTTCAAAACATATATATGCTCAGATAATAGATGATGTTAGCCAACAGACTCTGGTAGCTGCGTCTTCAAATGAACCTGCCTTCAGAGAACTGGGCAAATCTGGAGGTAATGTTGAAGGAGCGAGGATCGTTGGCCAAATGATCGCTGAGCGGGCTCTCGCAAAGGACATTGAAAAAGTCGTTCTCGATAGAGGCGGCCACAAGTACCATGGAAGAGTTAGAGCTTTGGCGGAAGGTGCCAGAGAGGGCGGTTTGGATTTTTAACATGTGGGGTGATTATTTGTTTTCAGCATACGATTCCAACATTGATAGTTATGCGGACCAACCTCAAGAGGAGTTCAAAGATCAAGTTGTTACGTTTGGACCCGTTTCCAAAACGGTTAAGGGCGGACGTAGGCGAAGTTTTAGAGCTCTTGTAGTGGTTGGAAACGGAAAAGGTAAGGTTGGTGCAGGTATGGGCAAAGCGCAAGACCTTACAGATGCCATTAGAAAAGGCATAGAGGATGCCAAAAAGAACTTAATTGAAGTCCCAATGAACGGCACTACTATCCCTCATGAGGTCATGGGGGAATTTGGTGCAGGAAAAGTGTTGCTTAAACCTGCATCACCAGGTACGGGAATAATCGCTGGCAGGGGCGTAAGGCCGGTTATGGAACTTGCAGGAATTGAAGATGTTCTGACCAAGTCGCTTGGTTCTTCTAACCCTTATAATGTGGTGTATGCGACTATCGAGGCACTCAAAAACCTTCGCAGTGCCCGTGAAATAGCTGAACTTCGTGGTTTGACGAGGAGAAGGGAAAAAGGCGAGGAATCGGAGGTCGTTTAGAATGGGATTGCATAAGGTAATGTCACCAGTTCCAGGATCTGTGAAAAAACCAAAGAGAAAAGGCAAAGGTTTGGGCTCGGGTAGCGGAAAAACTGCGGGACGGGGACACAAAGGTCAGAAATCCAGGTCTGGAGGCACTAAACCCCCGGGTTTTGAGGGCGGGCAAACTAAGCTGGTACGCCGTATTCCAAAAAGAGGTTTTCACAATATATTCGGTGTGGAATACGGTATCGTGAATCTTAAGGATATGAATATATTCGAAGATGGAAGCAGCGTAGGTCCAGAAGAGTTGAAGCAAGCTGGCCTAGTCAGAAGAAACCGGGAGTATATAAAGATACTGGGTGAGGGTGAGATTGAAAAGGCTCTTACCGTCACGGCACATGCGTTTTCCGCCTCTGCAAAGGAGAAAATCGAAGCCGCAGGCGGCAGAGCCGAGGTGATATAAATGATAGCGATGCTAAAAAATGCCTGGCGGGTTCCAGACCTGAGAAAGCGGATACTTTTTACCGTGGGTATGCTCATCGTTTTCCGGGCAGGTGTTGCAGTGCCTGTGCCAGGTATTATTCCCGAGGTCATAGCCAGTTTATTTGAACAAGGGACCCTGTTTGCTTTCATGGACCTTTTTTCAGGTGGAGCGTTGAGGAACTACTCTGTGTTTGCCATGAGTATTTATCCTTATATTAACAGTTCTATTATAACCCAGCTTCTCACTATGGTTATACCCAAGTGGGAAGAGATGTCCAAAGAAGAAGAGGGAAGGGAAAAGCTCCAAGACTATACCCGATATGGCACAGTGATTTTAGCCGCTGTGCAGGCAACTGGTATGACATTGGGTATTCGCGCTCAAGGAGCTCTTGTATCACCATCTATTTGGTTAGCTATCGAAGCTATTTTAAGCCTTACTGCAGGCACTGTTTTTCTTATGTGGCTTGGAGAGCTCATAACTGATAAAGGTATAGGCAATGGTATCTCGCTATTTATATTTGGTGGTATTGTATCAAGTATACCTAGGGAGCTAGGCACCTTGTACGTTCTATTGGATACGGGACAGACTAAATGGTACAATGTTCTAGGATTGCTCCTTATATCCCTTGCTACGCTTATCGCTGTTATATGGATTACCGAGGGAGAACGACGTGTGCCTGTGCAATACTCCAAAAGAGTTGTGGGAAGAAGGATGATGGGTGGCTATTCGACTCACATCCCCATAAGGATAAACCAGGCAGGCGTTATTCCAGTGATTTTTGCGTCTTCGCTTTTGGCGCTCCCTGCGACATTGGCCGCGTTCACCGAGGCCTCCTGGGCTAAGTCTTTGGCGGCGTTTTTTGATTACACGCAGCCCTGGTATACTTTGATCTACGCCGCGCTGATAGTCGGTTTTACATATTTTTATACAAGTATGATATTTAACCCGTTGGAAGTGGCAGATAATCTGAGAAAGTATGGTGGTTTCATACCAGGTGTAAGACCAGGGAGACCTACTGCAGAGCTCCTAAACAGGGTAGTCAATAGGATAACTTTTGTAGGTGCATTGTTTCTCGCGTTGGTTGCAATTTTGCCTAGTTTTATGATGCAGTTAACCGGTTTGCCTGGATTCCAGGCATTGAGCGGTACGGCAATGCTTATCGTAATAGGTGTAGCCCTTGAAACATTGAAGCAGATTGAGGCTCAGTTAGTAATGCGTCATTATGATGGTTTTTTAAAGTGAGGAGAGTCTAGTGAGACTTTTGTTTTTGGGACCGCCAGGTGCAGGCAAAGGGACCCAAGCCAAAATGATAGCAGAAGAATTTGGGTTGCTTCACATTGCGCCTGGTGATATCTTCAGGCAGGAGGTTAAGGCGGGGACCGAGCTAGGACATCTAGTCGAGGGAATAATGGCTGAGGGACGGCTGGTTCCTGATGATATCACGATACAGATAATAGAGAAAAGGCTTAATTCGCCTGAGGCCCGGAACGGGTTTGTGTTAGATGGTTTTCCGCGCAACCTGGCCCAGGCGCAAGCGCTTAAAGATATGCTGGAACGAAAGGGCGAGCGTTTGGACCTTGTAATAGATTTGGTTGTTCCCGAGGAAGAACTGTTAAAACGTTCCATGAGCCGAAGGGTTTGCGCTAAGTGTGGCAAGCCATACAACCTTAATCTTGATCCTCCTGAAGTAGAAGGAAGATGCGATGTTTGCGGTGGCGAGCTCATAGTTCGTGATGATGACAAAGAGGATACGATCAAAGAACGTTTTAGGGTTTATCATGAGGAGACAGAACCTCTTAGGGAATATTATGCTAAGTGTGGAATATTGGTGTCTGTAGATGGTTGCGGTGACATAGACTCGGTATGCGACAAAATTAAGATGTGCCTTTTAGATAAAGGTCTGATAAGGGAAGCGAAGGATCGATGATCATCTTGAAGAGCAAAGAAGACCTGGCTATTATGGCTATGGCAGGGCGGATTGCAGGTAAGTGCCTTACTATGCTGGGAGAATTGATAAAGCCAGGGATTTATACTCGAGATCTGGATAAAGCGGCTGAAGAATTTATACGAAGCGAGGGAGCTATTCCTACTTTTAAGGGTTATAATGGATTTCCGTGCTCAATATGCACGTCAATTAATGAAGTGGTTGTGCACGGCATTCCGGGAGATGTCAGGTTGGAAGAAGGTGACATCATATCCATAGACGTAGGAGCTACCTTTCAAGGGTTCGTAGGAGATACGGCAGCTACCTTCCCTGTTGGAAAGGTGTCTAAGCAGGCAGAGAGACTTATCGAAGTCACTAGGGAAGCTCTCAACAAGGGAATTGAAGCGGCACAGGAAGGGGCTCACATAGGCGATATAGGATATGCAATTGAAACTTTCGTGAAGAAGCATGGTTTTAGCGTGGTAAAGGATTATGCTGGCCATGGCGTAGGCAGGTCTATGCATGAGGATCCGATTGTACCTAACTATGGCAGACCAGGAACGGGACAAGTTCTGCGATCTGGGATGGTCATAGCCATTGAGCCAATGGTTAATATTGGTGGTTCCGAGGTTATTACTTATCCGGATATGCACGTTGTGACAAAAGATCGTTCTTTATCTGCTCATTTTGAGCACACTGTGGCTGTAACCGAAGATGGTCCAGTGCGGTTGACTGAGGCTTTATATTGTACAAATGAGGAGGAATAACATGCCGAAGCAAGAGAGCATTGAGGTAGAAGGCGTGGTAGTGGAGCCGCTTCCCAATGCAATGTTTCGGGTAGAGGTTGAAGGTGGGCATTTGGTTTTGGCTCATATCTCTGGGAAGATGAGAATCAATTTTATCAAGATCTTACCTGGCGATAGAGTGATTGTTGAACTGAGCCCATACGATCTTACCCGCGGCAGAATTGTCCGTCGTCTTAAATGAGGACAATGGGATATCTTCCTTCATAAGAAGAGGAGGTTATTCATATGAAGGTACGACCTTCTGTGAAGAAAATGTGCGATAAGTGTCGAGTAATAAGAAGACACGGAAGAGTGATGGTGCTTTGTTCCAATCCAAAGCACAAACAGAGACAGGGTTAATTGGGGGTGAGAATATATGGCTCGTATAGCAGGCGTCGATTTGCCTAGGGACAAAAAGGTCTTTGCTGCCCTTCCCTATATTTATGGTATCGGCCCTTCACGCGCTCAAGAAATTCTTGAAGCCACAGGGGTTGATCCTGATACGCGCGTGCGTGATCTTACTGAGGAGGAAGTGGCACGAATTAGAGACTTTATTGATAGCAATTACAAGGTCGAAGGCGATTTGCGTATGGAAGAGCAATTAAACATAAAGCGTCTTATAGACCTTGGGACGTATAGAGGACTCAGGCACCGACGCGGTTTGCCGGTAAGGGGTCAAAGAACCAGAACAAACGCGCGTACGCGGAAAGGTCCAAAGAAGACCGTTGGCGTACGACGCAAGACGTAAAATAAGATTAAGGAGGCTAGATAAGATTTGGCCAGACGGAGAGAAAGGGCACGAAAGAAAGAAAAACGCGTTGTGGAAAAGGGCGTGGCTCATATTAAATCCACGTTTAACAATACAATTGTGACTATCACTGATCCTGATGGCGGTTCGGTAGCATGGTCGTCTGCAGGTAAACAAGGTTTCAAGGGTTCTAGAAAAAGCACCCCGTTCGCAGCGCAGCTAGCTGCTGAGGCTGCCGCCAAAGAAGCATTAGATGCGGGTATGAGAGAAGTGGAAGTTTGCGTTAAAGGACCAGGTTCAGGCAGGGAGGCAGCTATTAGAGCTTTGCAGGCTGCAGGCCTTGAGGTGACGGTGATTAAGGATGTTACCCCTGTTCCACATAACGGATGTCGTCCGCCAAAGCGGCGTAGGGTGTGAGGGAGGCCGAAAATGAGTAGATATACGGGACCAGTCTGCAAATTGTGCAGACGAGAAGGTCAAAAACTATACCTTAAGGGTGATAAGTGCTATACCAATTGCACGCTGGAGAAGAAGCCCATGCCTCCTGGCATGCACACTAGGACCAGGCGTCCAAGCGAATATGGGTTGCAGTTGAGAGAAAAGCAGAAAGCCAGGAGGTTCTACGGAGTCGGAGAGAACCAATTCCGATTATACTACCAAAAAGCTGTTAAAGTCCGGGGTGTAACCGGTGAAACTCTCATGCAATTTCTTGAGAGAAGGCTTGATAATGTAGTTTACAGAGCAGGGTTTGCCAGGTCTAGAGCCGAAGCGAGGCAGATTGTAAATCACGGCCATGTTGCGGTTAACGGGCGTAAGGTAGATATTCCTTCGTATCTAGTAGATCCTGGTGATGAGATTTCCATTAGGCCAAGGTCTTTGAAAATGGAAAAATTCAAGGCCATGGCAGAGTACTTGGAAGATCACACCCCTCCAGCTTGGATATCATTGGATCCTCAAAACTGGAAGGCCGTGTTTTTGAGATTACCCGAGAGAGATGAAATTGATGCTCCTGTGGATGAAAGGTTCATCGTTGAGCTTTATTCGAAGTAATTCATTCCCAGGAAAGCGTGTCAAACAAAGGGGGATCACGTGTTGTTCGATTTGATCGAACCAAAGATTCAATGCGAAGAGATTTCGCCTGATAAGAAATATGGGCGTTTCGTAGTGGAACCTCTGGAAGAGGGATATGGCGTCACTTTAGGCAATTCTTTGCGACGTGTGCTTTTGTCTTCTCTTCCTGGGGCGGCCATTACCAGGGTTAGGATAAATGGCGTACTTCATGAGTTTTCTACCATCCCGGGTGTCAGGGAAGACGTGGTGGATCTGATATTAAACTTAAAAGAGCTGGTTTTTAAGCTGCACACTCCTGGAGAAAAGTACGCGCGTATCGATAAACAGGGTCCTGGTGTGGTTCTTGCCAGTGATCTTATTGCCGACCCTGATATTGAAATTGTCAATCCGGAAGCATATATCGCAGAGTTGGACGAGGACGGAAGCTTGTTCGTAGAGATGACCATTGAGGAAGGACGCGGCTATGTTACTCAAGAGGATAACAAAGGGGTGAACCTGCCTATCGGGGTTATACCTTTGGATTCACGGTTTACGCCCATAGTCAAAGTTAACTTCCAGGTTGAAGATACTCGCGTAGGGCAAAGAACTGACTATGACAAGCTGATTCTTGAGGTTTGGACAGATGGAAGTGTAAGGGCTGACGAAGCCGTAGAGATTGCGGCCAATATTTTGATTAGTCATCTTGAACTGTTTCGGAACATTTCTACTGAAGTAGAAGAAGATACCAGCGAAGAGGTTTTCGAGGAGAAATCAGAACTTGAAAAACTGTTGGAAATGCCTGTAGAAGAGTTGGAGTTGTCTATGAGGGCATATAACTGTCTGAAAAGAGCAGAAATAGACACGGTGGGACAACTCATCCAAAAGACCGAGCGTGAGATTTCGCAGGTTAGAAACATGGGCAAGAAATCCCTCGAAGAGGTAAAAACCAAGCTGGCTGAACTTGGGTTGGCCTTCCGCGAAGAAGAGGAATGAGGGGGAGACGAAGTTGGGTTATTCGCGATTTGACAGGCCTACGGCGCAACGAAAGGCGCTTCTTCGGGGCCTTGTAACATCGTTATTTCAACATGAAAGGGTAGTGACTACCCGCGCAAAGGCAAAAGCGGCGCAGCCTATTGCCGAGAAGATGATCACTATTGCGAAAAAGGACACGCTGGCAGCTAGGCGTCAGGCGTTTGCATATATAAATGATGAAGACACAGTTAGGAAGCTATTTGAAACGCTGGGACCGAGATATGCACACCGCCAGGGCGGCTATACTAGAATAATCCAAATTGGCCAGCGTAAAGGCGATGCGGCTCCTATGGTTATTTTAGAGCTTGTGGAACCTGGGAAATAGAAGGTCGAATGCAGTGATGAATGATGATGCCGCAGGTATTGTGATAAAGGGGTTAACCCACTCTTACGGGCTTGACGAGAACCATAGGGTCATGGCATTAGCAGGGGTCGACCTTGTTATAGACGAGGGCGACTTCGTTGTGATTCTAGGGCCTAATGGCTCGGGCAAATCTACGCTAGCAAAGCATCTGAATGTCCTTTTGCTTCCTGATGAAGGAGATGTGTGGGTTTTCGGCATGAACACCAAGGATCCCGATTTTACATGGGAGATCCGAAAAAATGCAGGCATGGTGTTTCAAAATCCTGATAACCAGATAATAGCTACAGTGGTAGAAGAAGATGTAGCATTTGGGCCTGAGAACTTGGGTGTTGATCCTAAAGAGATCAGGGAAAGAGTGACGAGAGCGCTTGAAGCAGTAGATATGCTAGAATTTGCCCGCCATGCGCCCCATTATTTGTCAGGGGGCCAGAAGCAAAGGGTGGCCATAGCTGGGATACTGGCCATGGAACCAAAATGCATAATTCTTGACGAACCTACAGCTATGCTCGATCCAAGGGGCAGAGAAGAAGTGATGCAAACTATTACTCGGCTTAACCAAGATATGGGCATAACTGTCATACATATAACCCACTACATGGATGAAGCCTTGTATGCAGATAAGGTAGTGGTTATGAATGAAGGGAAGATAGTAATGCAAGGGACGCCTAGAGATGTTTTTGAAGAAGAGGAACTCATATCAGACCTGGGTCTTGATGTGCCCCCTATTGGCAAACTTAGCCGCATGCTGGCTTCTCACGGTGTCCCAATTGATTCTAACGCGCTGAGCGTTGATGAGCTGGTGGACGAACTATGTCAATTGAAGTGAAAAACTTGAGTCATATATACATGCAGGGCACGTTGACGGAAGCCTTTGCTTTGACTGACGTTTCTTTTACCGTCGAAGATGGTGAGTTCATTGGGCTTATAGGGCCTACAGGTTCTGGAAAGTCAACTTTGATTCAGCACCTTAACGGGCTTTTGAAGCCTACGTCAGGAACTGTACTTGTTGACGGAGTCGATATCTGGTCAAAAGGGGTCAGTTTGAAGGAAATAAGACGGAAAATAGGTTTGGTATTTCAATATCCTGAACAGCAGGTATTCGAAGAAACAGTTTTCGACGACATAGCTTTTGGACCCAGAAACCTTGGATACTCCCCTGAGGAGGTAGAAAGAAGCGTAGAAGCAGCTAGGCAAGTGGTAGGGCTTGATAAAGAACTATTATCCCGTTCGCCTTTCGATCTTTCCGGAGGACAGCTCAGAAGAGTAGCTGTAGCAGGGATATTGGCTATGAATCCTGAGGTTTTGGTCTTGGATGAACCTGCCGCAGGTTTGGACCCTAAGGGTAGAAAAGAGATATTGGATAACATAAAGAAGCTGCATGAGTCGGGAATCACTGTGATTTTAGTGTCCCATAATATGGAAGACGTGGCTTATTTCTGTCAGAGAATTTTGGTTCTTTATGATGGGACCCTCATAGCGGATGGGGCGCCTAGAGAAGTTTTTACTAAAGAAAAACTGATCGATTCAATAGGCTTGAAGCCTCCCGAGGTAACAATTGTCATGAGAAAATTGAGGCAGAGAGGCTGGAGCGTAAGAGAAGACGTTCTTACTGTTGAAGAGGGGTTTGAGGAAATATTGAGATGTTTGGGAACCAAGGGGGTTGCGCTCATATGATGTCAAGCGGAGCCATTATTGGCCAGTATTATCCTACCCAATCAATAGTACACTCCCTAGATCCCAGGGCTAAAATCCTCATATGCATAATTTTTATGATAGTTTTGTTTGTGGGCAATAATTTTTACGCCTTTCTGGTTACAGGTATATTTACTTTGGTTTGCGTGTTTCTATCGAAAGTACCGCTAAAGATGTTGATAAGAGGTCTTAGGCCTATTGTCTTTATAATGATTTTTACCATGGCCTTGCATATATTTCTTACACCGGGGCCAACAATGTTTCAAATAGGGCCTCTTAAGGCGACTTGGACAGGATTGATGCAGGGGTTTTTCATAGGTCTGAGGCTCATTATCCTTATATGCTTTACGTCTCTTTTAACTCTGACTACGTCTCCAATTGAGCTAACAGACGGTCTTGAGGATATATTAAAACCTTTGTCGAAAATTGGGGTTCCAGCACACGAGATCGCGATGATGATGACAATTGCCCTGAGATTTATACCTACATTGCTGGAAGAGGCAGATAGGATAATGAAAGCGCAAATGTCGAGAGGTGCAGATTTTGAGTCGGGCAATATTATAGAGAGAGCCAAGAGTTTGGTTCCTCTTTTGGTTCCTCTTTTTGTGAGCGCATTTAGACGAGCTGACGAGCTGGCCATGGCTATGGAAGCGCGCTGTTACCGTGGTGGAGAAGGAAGAACTAGGATGCGAGAACTCAAAATGAGAAAAATAGATTTTGTGGCTATCTTGGCTACGGTTATTATGTCGTGCTTTGTTATATATACCAGGATTAGATTTGGGCCTGTGTTGCCTCCAAGCATGGTGTGAGGGTTCAGATGAAAAGAAACCCTACCCATGCGAGAAGAATTAAAATGGTAATACAATATGATGGAACGAGATACGCTGGTTTTCAGCGGCAATCTGACTTTTTGACTATCCAAGAAGTTCTAGAAAGTTGTTTGGCGGCTTTGTTAGGTCACAACGTTAATGTGCGCGCTTCGGGTAGAACCGACGCAGGAGTTCACGCTAGGGGCCAAGTAGTTGCGTTTAGCACTTCGTCTTCGATCCCTACAGATAGGATCCCTAAGGCGCTAAACAGCTTGCTCCCAGATGACATAATTGTAAATTCAGCGGAGACAGCGGTACCAGAATTTGATCCTATGAGAGATGCGGTTAGCAAGACCTACTGCTACAGGATATGGAGAGACAAGTATATGTCAGTATTCGCTCATAGATATGTTCTATGGTATCCTGGCCGGTTGGATTTTGAGTTAATGCTTGAAGAAGCTAAAGAATTTGTCGGATGTAACGACTTTTTAAACTTTAGAAATCGAGGTTCTTCTGCGAAGACAACAGTGCGTAATGTTTCTGAAGCTAAGTGGGTAAGAAGGGATGTATACGAGAAAGAAGATGTTTTGTGGGAGTTTTGGGTTACCGCAGATGGATTTTTGTATCGAATGGTAAGGCGAATGGTGGGTACCTTGATAGACGTAGGCAGAGGGCATCTTCCGAAGGGCACAGTAAAAGAAGCTTTGAATATTACAGACGGTGATCGCAGTGTAAAGGTGGGGGAATGTGTTCCAGGCAAAGGTCTTTGTCTGGAGAAGGTGCAATTCTCTTGACCGAAAAAATTAGCATGATTAGAATGAGTATTGCTTGTACGGCGGCATAAGGAGGTTTTTGACATTGAGCAAAACTTACATGGCTAAACCGGGTGAAGTACCGCGAAATTGGTGGATTATTGATGCAAAGGGCAAACCCTTAGGTAGGGTCGCTTCTACTGCTGCTACGATTCTGCGTGGCAAACACAAGCCTACGTTTACGCCTTCTGTAGACATGGGCGATAGTGTCATAATAGTAAACGCTAAGGACGTTTTGCTTACCGGTAAAAAGAAAGAGCAAAAGATGTACTTTACCCACTCTGGATATCCAGGTGGCGACAAGTACGTCCCATATAAGATTATGATGGAAAAATACCCGGAACGGGTTGTAGAACATGCGGTTAAGGGCATGCTTCCCAAGAATCGTCTAGGAAGACAGATTGGGAAGCGTCTGTTTGTGTACAGAGGACCTAACCATCCTCATCAGGCCCAGAAACCCGAGTTGTGGCAGGGAGGGATATAGATAATGGATCCTATTATGGCGACTGGAAGAAGAAAGACAGCCTCGGCTAGAGTGCGGCTTGTGCCTGGCACAGGCAGGGTCACAATAAATGGCAAAGAGATCGATGATTATTTTGCTGACCCTGTCTTAAAAGCACAAGTTGTTTCTCCTTTACGTCTAACTAATACAGACGGCAGATATGATGTATACATAACTGCAAAAGGAGGAGGCTTGAGTGGCCAGGCAGGGGCTGCTAGGCACGGCGTAGCAAGGGCTTTGCTACAGGTAGATGAGAACTATCGGGCGAACTTGAAAAAGGCCGGATATCTTACTCGGGATCCTCGTATGAAGGAACGTAAGAAGTACGGTTTGAAGAAAGCTAGAAAGGCATCGCAATTCTCTAAGCGTTAAGGAGCAGATGAGGGCTGCAGCGCATTCCCTGAGTCGTGCTTAGGGTGTATGATGGATCTAGGCATCGAAGGCTCAGAGTTAAGGGGTGCCACGGAGATGACAAGAGCCAAAAAAGGGAGGGGCAAGCGGAAACGTAGCCCCCTTTTTTCCCTTAAATCTACAATTGGCCTGCTCATCATATTTTGCGCAGGGTACCTGGTATTTGCTCCACAGGGCATAGATGCAGAATTACCTCTTTTGCATAAGGGCCCTTTATCCGGAGAAACCATCTTAATTGACCCAGGGCACGGAGGTTTTGATCCAGGTGCTTGTGGGTCTATCTATTTCGAAAAAGATATAGTGCTAAATGTGGGATTGCTTTTAGGTGAGAAATTGGAGAAAGCGGGTGCCAAGGTTGTCTACACCCGGACCAGCGACGATATAGGTGAAGATCTCCAGGGTAATACATCAGCATACAGGTTAGGTCTTGTAGAAAAATACCAGCCCACGATCATCATATCTGTTCATTGTAACGACTTCGAAGACCCAAAGATAAGAGGAGCTCAAGTGTTTTATAATGGTTCTGGCAATGTACGGTCTGAGGAGCTTGCCCAGTTTATCCAGGATGAACTGGAATTACATACTGGCACGACCCGTGAGATATCCCAAGAAATCGGCCATTTTATGCTCGATGAAACATTAGTTCCTGCTGTAACCGTAGAAACAGGATTTCTTTCTAACCCCGAAGAAGAGATACTTCTAGGATCTCCTAGTTACCAAGAGAAACTTGCTCAATGTATTTATAATGCCATTGTTTCGTTTGTAAATGCTGGGCAGTAACTATTTCTATCTATGGTTTTGTCGAAGAGGCCTCTAGTTTAAATGTTTTTGCACAGCTACTCTGAAGCAGGAATTTCTGGATTATGCAAGAATGAATAAATAGGACTGATTTCACCTGGAAATCGTATTCAGAGTAGTTGGGCACCGGCACCTAGTTGAAGGTTTGTATCTCATCTATGGAAAGGAGGTATGAAGCATGCAGGGCAGTGTAATTTTGGCAGGTTTAACCCCCCATCCTCCCATAATCATTCCAGAGGTTGGGCGAGGAGATGAACGAGGTGCCATGGACACTATAGGAGCAATGGTCCAAGTTGGGGAAGCATTTTCAAGTGCAGATATAGACACTTTGGTAATAATTACGCCCCATGGCCCTGTGTTTTCTGATGCGGTTTCGCTGTTAGGTAATGAGATCCTCCAAGGTGACTTTGGCGAGTTTGGCGCAAAAACAGTTAGGCTACAGGTAGAAAATGATTTGGAACTAGTCGAGGCCATAAAAAGAAATAGCCAAGCTCATTCTATTCCGTGCGTAGTTTTGGATAAGCGTAACGTTTTACGGTACGGAGCGGGATCACGACTAGATCACGGCGTTTTAGTTCCTCTTTACTATTTGAAGAAGCAAGGGTTTTCGAAACCTGTTGTAGTCGTGAATATTGGTTTTCTTCCATATCTAGATCCTGTCTCTTATACACATCT
>DGFF01000024.1:0-35708 GCA_002391545.1 Candidatus Fermentithermobacillaceae bacterium UBA3907
AATGCAGTTTCCTTTGGATTGTTGCAATTTCTCCTCACTATCCCTGTAGTTTTTGTCAACCGAAAGTTTTACATATCAGGTTTTAGGGCCCTTTTTAGAGGACACCCTAACATGGACTCCCTTATAGCTATAGGGTCGGGGGCGGCCTTGGCTTACGGGGTTTTTGCACTATTTAGGATGAGCTACGGATTAGGGCATTCAGACTTTGTTCTGGTGTCTAGGTACTATCACGATCTTTACTTCGATTCTGCCGCCATGATTCTGACCCTCGTAACTGTGGGTAAGTACCTGGAGACTATATCCAAAGACAAGACAACTGATGCGGTAAAGCGGCTTATGGACCTTTCTCCTAAAGTAGCTACACTTGAGATGGATGGCGTAGAAGTTTTAGTTCCAGTGGAGTCTGTAAAAGTAGGAGATATAGTCATAGTGAAGCCAGGTGAGGCTTTCCCTGTAGATGGCATAGTCTTAGAAGGAGAGTCTTACGTAGACGAATCTATGTTAACTGGCGAGAGCATCCCGAAAGAGAAACGTTCAGGCGATACAGTTGTAGGTGGCACTATAAATGGTTCTGGTGTCATAAAGTTTAGGGTTACGCAAGTAGGCAGCGAAACTACACTGGCCAAGATTATACGTCTCGTAGAAGAAGCAAATGCTACCAAACCTCCTATAGCCAAGCTAGCCGACAAAATAAGCGGGGTCTTTGTTCCTTTAGTTATGTGCATCGCATTAATTACAATGTTAGTCTGGCTTTATAAGGGTCAAAGTTTTGAGTTTTCCCTGTCTATGGCCATTTCAGTTTTGGTCATATCGTGTCCGTGCGCTCTCGGTTTGGCTACTCCTGTGGCCATAATGGTAGGCACAGGCAAAGGCGCCCAATGCGGGATACTTATAAAATCGGGGGAAGCGTTGGAAGGTTTGAGCTACGTAGATGTGGTAGTGATGGATAAGACTGGCACTATAACTGAGGGCAAACCCCGAGTCACAGATGTGATAACCTCTGCCCATGTTTTCGAGGAGGACCTGCTTTTGGTTTCAGCAGCCCTCGAGAAAAATTCTGAGCACCCAATTGCTCAACCTATTTTGAAGTATGCAAATGAAAAGGGGATAGACCTCAATGAGATAAAGGTAGAAGGCTTTAGGGCAGTAACAGGGTCAGGTGTCACTGGATATGTTGACGGGGTCTTTTGCGCAGGAGGAAACGAAAGGCTCATGAGAGATCTAGGGTTAAGTTTCTCATCTCTCACAGATAAGGCTGAGATGCTTTCTAAGGAAGGGAAGACGCCCCTTTACTTTGCAAGAGGAGGCGACATTTTAGGGATAATTGCAGTTTCTGACGTGCCCAAGGCTTCGAGTTTCCAGGCGATCAAGATTCTTAAGGAAATGGGACTCTATACGGTTATGCTCACAGGGGATAACACACAAGCTGCGGAGGCTATAGGTTCTTCAGTTGGGGTAGATGAAGTGTTTGCAGAAGTCCTCCCTCACGAGAAGGCCGAGATAATTGAGGATCTTCAAAGCAAAGGTCATAAGGTTGCCATGATAGGAGATGGGATAAATGATGCCCCTGCTCTGGCTGCAGCCGATGTAGGTATAGCCATAGGAGCTGGAACAGATGTGGCCATCGATTCTGCAGATGTGGTTTTGATAAGAAGCGATCTTTTGGATGCGGTAGGGGCTATAGAGCTGTCAGCGGCTACCCTTAAAAACATAAAGCAGAATCTGTTTTGGGCCCTTTTTTACAATAGCGTTTGCATACCTATAGCAGCAGGGGTTTTGTACCCTCGATTTGGTCTAAAACTTACTCCCATGATAGGTTCTGCTGCCATGAGCATGAGTTCTATATTCGTAGTAACGAACGCGCTGAGGCTAAGAAAGTTTGAGCCCAGCGTCATCAAAGAGGCCAATGGATTAACCTGTATAGGTTCATATATGGAAGGAGACGTAAATAGGGAAGGGGGTATAGAAATGAAAAAGAGGATTTACATTGAGGGTATGATGTGTGAGCACTGCAAGATGCGGGTAGAAAACGCTTTAAACGGGATAGATGGCGTAATTGCGAAAGTTAACTTAGAGGGGAAGTATGCAGATGTGGAGATGTCAAGGGAAGTTGACGATGGAATCTTGAAGAAGGCAGTACAAGACGGAGGATATGATGTAGTTTCCATACAAACGCTGTAAGGGAGGGTTAAGATTGAGGGCAGATAAAGAGAGCGCTTTGAGAAAACTCAAGACTGTGCGCGGACAAATAGATGGGATCATCAAAATGGTGGAAGACGACAGGTATTGCATTGACATTTCTAACCAGCTTATGGCTTCCATAGCTATACTCAAAAACGTAAACAAAGAGGTGCTTGACGCACACCTGAGAAACTGCGTTTCAGAGGCTTTCGAGTCCCAAGACGAATCAGACAAGGCCCGGAAAATTGAGGAGATAATAAGCGTAATAGATAAGTTAATGTAAAAAAGGGTCAAGACACTCCAAATAACCCCAGAGATTGAAGGAATTAAGGCTAGGCGCGTAGAAAACTGATTAACATTACACGAAAGACGGTATAGAGCAGAAGATATTTTTACACAAAATTTGCTTTTGGCATATGGCTAAGGAGTTTAAGCTGAGACGTGCCTCTAATTGCAAAATTTTCTCAATATTGGTTTACACATGTGTTGACTGTTGTTTAATTCCTGTATAATATATTAACAGGAATTGTTCTGTTAAAAAACGGAAGGGGTAGAGGCTTTTAAGTGTTATGCGAAAATCGAACCTAAAGATTGGGGAAATCCTTCTTTACGCTGGCAAGATTTCCCCTAATCAACTGGAATTAGCCCTTGCTGAACAAGAAACTTCCAACAAAAAGCTGGGCGAAATCCTTGTGGAAAAGGGCTGGGTTACACCTAACGACATAGTCGAAGTCTTGGAATATCAGCTTGGCTTTCCGAGAGTAGACCTGACCAGGTACGAAATTAACCCACAAGTTGCCACCATGTTGCCGGAATCCATTGCCCGAAGGCATAAAGTGGTACCTATAGACATAAAAGATGGGAAATTGGTAGTGGCCATGGTAGACCCCCTGAATTTCTATGCGGTAGATGACATAAAACTCGTAACTAAGATGGATATTGAGCCTGTTATAGCTACTGAACCAGACGTAGAAGCCCTAATAAATAGATACTATACGGGGCACATGGCTAAAAGAGTGCTCGAGCAGATTCCAAACCACACGTATGACGAGTTAGATGAGGCTGAAGAGGAAGAAGCCGAAGTTGCTTCTGCCCCTGTGGTTAGGCTCATAAACTCCTTATTTGAACGGGCTGTTAGGATGAGGGCTTCCGATATCCATATAGAACCCTACACCGAGGATATTCGGGTAAGGTTCAGAATAGATGGGGATTTGACCGAGATAATGAGGCTCCCTAAGTCTAACCTTTCCGCCATAGTTACCAGGATAAAGATAATAGGCAGGATGAACATAGCGGAAAAGAGACTGCCCCAAGATGGCAGAGTTGAGACTAGCATTGATGGCAGGGAAATCGATATGCGGATTTCTTCCCTGCCAACTATATATGGGGAGAAATTGGTTATAAGGCTTTTAGATAAGTCGAGTTTTAATTTTACCAAAGAAAAACTGGGGTTTAGCGAGCATAACCTGGAGTTGTTTAATAACATTTTGAAGCAACCGTACGGGATGTTTTTGGCTACTGGGCCTACTGGAAGCGGAAAAACTACGACCCTTTATACCGTTTTGAGGGAGCTAAACACAGTTGATAAGAACGTTATAACCATAGAAGATCCTGTCGAATACAAACTAGAAGGCATAAACCAAGTTCAAGTAAACGTAAAGGCGGGACTTACTTTCGCGTCTGGTTTAAGGTCTATCCTGAGACAGGACCCTGACATAATCATGATAGGCGAGATTAGGGATAATGAAACCGCTGAGATAGCCGTAAGGGCTGCTATAACTGGGCACCTCGTGCTTTCTACTTTGCACACCAATGATAGCCCTTCGACTATCGCTAGGCTCATAGATATGGGTATAGAGCCGTATATAGTTTCATCTGCTGTAGTCGGGATAGTTTCTCAGAGGCTCGTGAAGGTGCTTTGCCCTAAATGCAAGGAAAAATATTCAGCCACCTATGATGAAAAGAAGATGTTAGGGGCAGATGTAGGCCAAGATTTGGAACTTTACAGGCCTGTTGGTTGTAACGCCTGCAATGCTGGCTATAGGGGTAGGATGGCCGCAAGCGAGATAATGGCGATAAATGAGGAAATTAGGCGACTTATAGATGCAGGCGCTACTACAGATGTAATTAGGCAAGCTGCGCTAAACGCCGGAATGGTTACCCTTTTCGAGTCGGCAGCTGATTTGGCGAAACAAGGCTTGACGAGCTTTGAGGAAGTAATGCGGGTAAGTTTCACTCTCGGCTAAGGAGATGAAGCTTGTGGATGTACATCAAATCATTACGGAAGGCTGTAGAAGGCTTGCTTCCGATGTTCACATAACTGTCGGCGTGCCACCTATCTTTAGGGTAAACGGGGAGTTAGTTAAATATGGGGAAGTCCCGCTTACTCCTTCTGACACTGAGGAGTTTGTGCGCCAGGTTATGACCGACGGGCAATTTGAAAAACTTCTTGAGCGGGGGGATTTGGATTTTTCCTATTCTCTTCCTGGGTACAGCAGGTTTAGGGTGAATGCTTATAAGCAAAGGGGAAGCTTTGGGATGGCGCTTAGGATCATCCCTTACGGCATACCAACTATGGAATCTTTGAATCTTCCGCCTGTCATAGGAGAGCTTACTCACTTGGCTCGAGGGTTGATCTTGGTAACTGGTCCTACTGGTACAGGAAAAACCACTACTTTGGCTACTATGATAGACAAAATAAACGCGGAAAAAGCTTGTCACATAGTTACTCTTGAAGACCCCATCGAATATCTCCACAGACACAACAAATCCATAGTCAATCAGAGGGAAATTGGCACCGATGCTACCGATTTTGCCAGAGGGCTTAGGGCTGCTTTGCGCCAGGATCCAGATGTGATTTTAGTTGGGGAAATGCGAGATTTGGATACTATTTCTATAGCGGTTACCGCTGCGGAAACTGGACACTTAGTCCTTTCTACTTTGCATACCATGGGTGCGGCTGAGACCATCGATAGGATAGTCGACGTTTTTCCTCCGTATCAGCAGGGTCAAATACGTGTGCAGCTTGCTTCAGTGCTTCAGGCAGTAATAACACAGCAGCTTTTGATGAGATCGGATGGAAAGGGTAGGATCCCTGCCCTTGAAATTATGATTGCAACTCCTGCAATTAGGAACATGATAAGAGAAGAAAAAACGCACCAGATACACACTGCAATAAAGACAGGTTCGAAATACAATATGCAGACCATGGACGATTCCCTTTTGTCGCTCTACAACAGAGGTTTCATTTCCAGGGATGAACTATTATCCCATGCCATTGATCAAGAAGAAGTTAAAAAGTACGTTCTTTAGGTGGTGACGCCATGAAGTACAAGTATGTGGCGGTGACTGATACTGGCTTCAAAGTTACAGGTTCGGTTGAGGCCAACAGCGAAACGGATGTCGTAAACATGCTGAGGGGCAACCAATATTTCCCTATTTCAGTGGAAAGGGATATCAGCGCTGAGGCTGGCATCGAGCTTTTTGCGCCTAAGGTTACCAAGAAAGATCTTGCAGTTTTCTGTAAGCAGTTTCACACCATGCTCGACGCTGGACTGAGCATAGTAAGGTGTCTGGATGTTTTGGCGGCGCAAACTGAAAACAAAACTCTTAAAAAGGCCATTTCTTTGGTCGCAGATAACGTGCAAAAAGGTATGACGCTTTCTGAGGCTATGGCACTTCAACCTAAGGTGTTCCCAAAGATTTTGGTGAACATGGTAGAAGCAGGGGAAGTGAGCGGGGATCTAGATGGGATTCTGGAGAAAATGGCTGTTCATTTTGAGAAAGAAAACAAGATTGAAAGTAAGGTTAAGAGCTCTACTGTTTATCCCATAGCCCTTCTCGTCGTTACAATTTGCGTTGTCGTATTTATGATCGTGTTCGTGCTTCCTACGTTCATAAGCATGTTTGAAGGGAGCGGTACTGAGCTTCCAGGGGCTACTCAGCTTTTGATTAACCTTTCTAATTCTATGAGGTCTAAGTGGTATGTGTATTTAGGGGTGGTTACAGCGGTAGTTTTAGGTGTTAAAGCATTTACCAGCTCTGAGAGGGGAAGGCGGACTTTTGATTTTATAAAGCTTAAACTCCCTGTGATTAGTACAACTACTGTAAAGGTGGTCACATCTAGATTTACCAGGACATTGTCTACTTTGATAAGTTCTGGCATTCCCCTCCTTAGGTCTATGGAGGTTGTTTCGAAAGTTGTTGATAACAGCGTTGTAGAACAAAGGATTAAGGACAGCATAGAAGACATCCGTAGAGGAATTCCCCTTTCAAGGGCGGTAAAGGAGGTGGGATTATTTCCCCCAATGGTCGATTCTATGATCAGAATTGGGGAGGAGTCGGGCGCGTTAGATGACATTTTGCTTAAGACGGCAGACTTTTACGATGAAGAGGTTGAAGTAGCGTTAACCAGGATGACGACCCTTATTGAGCCGATAATGATAGTTTTCATGGCGCTTATTATCGGATTCATCGTCATCGCAATGTACATGCCGATGTTTGAAGTTATTACGACGATCTAGCAACAAAAAGTAGGAGGAGGTTCACACATGAACAAAGAGGTTCAGAGAAAGAGGAATCGTAAAGGCTTTACCCTTATCGAACTGGTTGTGGTCGTAGCTATCATTGGTATCTTGGCTGCTATTGCTATACCGAGATATTTGGCTGCACAGGAGAATGCTAGGAAGAGTGCGCATGAGGCAAATATAGCTACTCTTAGGAGCGCTGCGGCGATAGCTCTGGCTGAAAATGGGCCGCCAAGCACGACTGTGACGTGGACCAAAGCAGAGTTTGAGTCGGGCGAACACAGTGAGTTGGACGATTGGAGACCTTCGCTATATGTAGAACAGTGGCCTGACGATCCGTGGAAGCGGACCGATCAAGCGTATACAGTTAATATTCAGGAAGAAACCGGGGAGATTACGGTCACCGGAGTCACTGTGCCAGGCGAAGAAGAAACAACACCATAGTGATATCTGTGAGTCAGTTGGAGTCTCCATAGTGAAGAGGTCTATATTTCTGTAACAAAGAAAGGGTGGAACCATGAGAGCTGGATCTTCTCCCACGAACCGAAAAGGTCAAGTGATGGTATGGGTACTCATTGCTTTCATGGTTCTCACCCTCCTTATGACATCTATGGCGTTTGTAGTTAGACAGGGTATCTTCGAAACTCAAAAGCAAGAAGAAAGATTGCAGACCTATTACGTTGCCCTTTCGGGAATTGATTTGGTTTATGCTGCGCTAATGGATCCTACGTATAATCCAAAATATATAGAGGTTGCGATCTCAAGTGCTAAAGCTAAGCCCATCACTGAAACCATAGCAGTGGAAATAGGTGGTAAGCAAGTTGGAACCGCCGAGATAATAATCGATATTATCACAGATGAAGAAAGCGTTTCGTGGTTGAGAATAAGGTCTACAGGCCAGCTTACGGGAAAGGATACTAAAGTTACCACGACTATGAGGATAAACACGCGTAACTTTAACCAGGTAGTTCGGGAAAAAGTTACCAACTAAAAAGGAGGGGAGGGAGATGGATCGTAGGAACATTCGGAGAAAGGGTTTCACCTTGGTTGAACTTGTGATCGTACTAGGACTTGCCAGCGTTATAATCCTTGGAAGTGTCAATCTAGTGCTCCTTGGGACTAGAACCCAGAAAGTTACAGTAGATGAGTACACACTTCAATCAGGGATAAGGCGGGCGACAGAACAGGTAAACCAGATAGTTAGGTATTCCAAAGCGGTTTTTGCGGTCCCCAAGACCTTTAACGAAAGTGCTTCTGTTATGGATCCTGGCTGGAACTATTTAATGGTCTCACATGATAAAAAAAGCATTGTTATAATGCGATACAATGACGAGACTGGCGAATGGGTAGAAGAAACTGTGGTAGAACCGGTGGAGAACATATTGTTTGACCTGCGTTTTTACAAAGATGAGGATGCAGGTTCAGATACGGTGATGAAATATGTGATAAGCGCATACTTTACTGACAGCAAGGGGCAAATAACTGCGGAGAAGGCATTGTTCGAATCCACAGTTGAAGCGGTTAACTCAGTGCAGGTGGTTGGCAAAGGGACAGTGGCATCACCTTCAATAGCTTTGGCATTTAGAGGTGACGGGCAGACATCGGGACGTGGCAAGAACGAAATCGCGTACATCACTATCGTAGTAGACGTATCCGGCAGTATGAACCTGACCCCGGATGGGAAAGGCAAGACTAACAAAGAAAGAACTGATTCTCGTATAGCATACCTTCGCAAAGCGCTAGTTGGAGACCAGAACAACCCAGAGCCTGGAATAATTCAAATGTTTGCAAAAGAAGAGAATATTTTCGTTTCGCTAATTCCATTTTCTACTACTGCAAATCATCCCAATCCAATCGCTTACAGCGCTAGTGGGGGAGATTACAAGATATATGAGGTCTACCAAAAAGCGCAAGGAAAGGAGCTAATCGAAAAGGTAAAAGCGCTTAAGGCATATGGTGGAACAAACACAGGTGACGCTTTGAGAAGGGCCTACTACATGCATAGTGATTTCAGGGCTAAGATGCGCATCGATGAGAAGACCAGAGTCCACCACTATATGATAGTTTTGGTTGATGGTGAAACAACGTATGAGGTTGAAGAAGGTAATTGGGAAAAGCGCTATGACCCTAAACATGATTCTTATTATTGGGCGTTTTCCTCTATTGGCAAATATTACTTGGATAAAGGAAACATTAAGACTGTCCGTAGCATGTATTCATATACTTCAAATCCAGGGGTAGCCTATGCCATAACAGGAGACGGCAACACGGATATCTACAACAGTCCACACGTTTCTGCAGCAGGAGCCCTCATAAATAGCTTTGAAGAAGGGACCGGGATTAGAAGCTATCTAATTGGTTATGCCGCCGATCTAAGTACACACGTTGATTTTATCGGTAATGCCATCGGGACTGATCCTGACCATATCTACAGATACGACGACGAGGACTTCGATCTAGAAGAAGTATTTAAAAGTATTGCCAACGATATCATGGCTGACTTCTGGATACTTTCGGGGCCTCAAATAATGAAGTAGCGGGGGTTTGCACATGGAAAACAGAAAAGGTATGACCCTTGTTGAAGTGATCGTATCTGTCGCTATATTTGGCGTTGTGGCCGTTGGATTCTTTGCATTTCTAGGTAATCACCTTAGTTACCTTTCCAAAACGGAAGAAATGTCCCAAGAGGTTTTTCTGGCCCAAGCCGAAATGGAAAAAGAGATAGACCAGGTTAAGGAACTTATCAGAAATGGAGCAGGGGGACTTACACCGAAGACCAAGAACATCCTCAGCACTCTAAAATCTGGCGGTATTCCTGTGACTTATTACGAGGTAGAAAAAGAGTACGGTGCTAAGACGTTTTACACCTTAGTCTCAAATGTGAAACCGGAAGTGATAGAACCCATAACTCTTGAAAGTATAGGGATCCAACTCCAACAGCTTGTATCAGGTAGCAAGGTAAATGTAAGCTACGGATACGGCAATCAGAACTTCTCAGTGACCGGTACGTTCAAGAATAAAGATGAGTTTAAGTGGGACCATCTCTTGACGGTGGTTGAATGGTACGTTTCTAGCGATGAATATAACATGCCGGTGCCTAGCAGCGATGATTTTCCACTGGGAGAGGATATTTTAGAGTATTCCTACTACTATCCAATATTTCCGCGGGACTACGAGCTTGTCCGGAACGCCATCATATATGATTTTGGCACAAAACAGGTTACCCTGCCTGATCCTGATATAGAGGAGTACAGAGGGAGAAACATAATATTTTCGGCTACGCCTGGCGCAAAATCAGGAAGGATAGGAGTTCAAATGGCGAGCCATCCTGTTTTTATCTCAGGATTACCGGTCACAGATAGCCTAGTACTTCATCTAGATGCGAACCAAATAGATCCTACAGACGCTACGTTGGAAGTTTTTCCCGATTCTTCATATGTTACAGAATGGTTGGATGTTTCCAGCGTCATTGGCAAATCTGCGCCAGATGAGAAGGCTTTTTCGTCAGGCTCGACCCACCCGTCTCTTTTAAAAACCGAAATGGGAGTGGAGTTTATAGGGCAATACATTAGGTTTACGGGGAGCGGCAAGTTGACTATAAGTAATCAGGGGACTCAGAACCAGAACATCTATGTATTTGCTGCTGTTCGCAACAGAAGTTATGATAGTTCTGAATTTCTAAAAAGTGGTAATATTTCTATCAGTGTTGAGGGAAAGTCACAAGAAGCGCCGAATGTCTGGAACATTGTAAAAGAAGGGTGCGTGTGGCCAAGTGACAGTTTCGATATAGGCGAGGCAGATGTAGACATAGCGGAAATAATAGTATACAAAGGGACGCCTAGCGGGGATGACATCGATGCTATCGAAAACTATTTGAAACAAAGATACTCGACTCCTATCGTTCTGGGCGATATAGAGCGACTTATTGATATGGAGATGGAAATAGCGGTAGGAACTGGATACCAGTTGCCAAGTATGGTGCTGGCAGACATGGTAGGCAATTATCAGAAGTATGTGTCGGTCGAGTGGTCAGGCACCTATGACGTAAATGTTCCAGGTGTATATAGGTTAACGGGCAAGGCTTTGGCAGATCCAACTAAGAAGATGACCCTTACTTTGACAGTATTATCTCAATAGGAGCGATCATGGCTTTATTTGTCTTTATATTTGGACTAATAATAGGTTCATTTGTGAACGTTTTAATATATAGAATTCCTAGGGGGGAAAGTATAGTAGTGCCAGGCTCTTACTGTACGTCTTGTAGCCATAGCTTAAAGTGGTACGATAACATCCCTATACTTTCCTACGTCATGTTAAAGGGAAAATGCAGGTATTGCAGGGAAAAGATAAGTTTGCAGTACCCCATAGTTGAAGCCTTGAATGGGATTCTTTATATCCTTTTATACTATACCCATGGTCCTACTTTGGAATTCCTTTTTCTCGCCCTTATATCTTCTATGCTCATAGCTATAGCTGGAACCGACATAACCGCTCAGGTCGTGCCTGACGGTCTAGTCATAGCCGTATTCGTACTGTCTTCAATAGAAAAGTTGATCCAGCATTACATATTCCATGAATCTGTAGATATAAAAGGAAGCATCCTCGGCGCTCTTTTCGGCGGAGCGCTTTTCACTGTAATTTCCCTTATATCCAAAGGTGGGATGGGTGGCGGAGATATCACCCTTATATCCTCTTTAGGATTCGTCTTGGGTCTTGAGAAAGAAATCTTGGCAGTATTTCTTTCTTTTATTATAGGTGCAGTTTCATCGTTGTTTCTCGTAGGCACTAAAGCCAAAAGTATGAAAGATTACATACCTTTCGGCCCGTTTATAATCCTCAGTTTTTTCATCACCATATTTTTTGGAGATAGGATCCTTGCTTGGTACTTAGGATTGTTAGCCGTAGAAAGGGGGTTTGGGATCTGTGCTCTTTGGTAGTAAAGATATCCTTTGCCTTGATTTTACCTCTGGAGATATATCTGGAGCGTTGGGGAAATACAACAAAAAAGGCATCACTGTCACAGATTGTTTTAGATCAGATCTGCCAGAGGGAGTATATGAAGATGGGCAGATTCTAGATTTCGACAGACTAGTGGAGATTCTTTCTAACATGCTTTCGGAAAATGACATAGGTTCGATTGAAACCAACGCAGTAATAAACTCTACATCCATCGTCATGAGGGACGCGATTTTACCTAAAGTGTCCCATGAAGAACTTCAGGCCATAATCGACTACCAAATCGATCAGTTTATACCCATCAACCCAGAAGATTATGTGGTGAAATTTCTTGATTTGGGTACGGTGATCGATGCTGGGCTGGAGAAGACAGCAGTGCTCTTAATTGGAGTGCCTGAAGCCATGGCCAGGGAGCATCTTAGCCTGTTGGAGGAGACAGGTCTTAAACCAGGGGCTTTGGACTACGAGGGCAATGCCATAGCCAAACTGATAGCCACAGGTGGTGCAGTGAATTACACCATCCCTGAAGCAACTTGCGTAGGTGCTGTAAACCTTGGATACAAGCATACCAACCTGAGCATAGTGGAAAATGGGGTTTTGAAGGTTTCTAGGTATATTGAAAGGAGTTTAGAGTCAGCGATTAAAGAAGTGCGAAAGGTCCTGCCCTCTATGTCTCAAGAAGAGATAAAGGCTAAGCTCATTTCTTTGCCGGACATTTGGTCGTCCTTAGACGCAGATTCAAACGATGTGGAACTTGTCACCGCAGCAAAAAATGGGTTGAATGAAATAGCCGAGAGTATAGGGTTTATATTTAGGTACTATCAAACTAGGGAAAATTATGTGCCATTGGACTATATCCTCATCTACGGCATAGGATCTCAGATAAACGGGATAGACAAGTTTTTCCAGCAAACTTTTGAAAAGGATTCTTACGTTCTAAGGAGCATGGAAAATGTAAAGTGGGACGAGGACATAAACCTCTACGCCAACGCTATCGGCGGCTTGATAAGGCTGAGTGAGGTGAAGAAATGACAGATCTTAACTTTTTTGAGCCTTTTGTAGAGAAAAAAAGGCTGGAGATAACAGGGCTTTTAGTGCTGTACATAGTCCTCATCGTATCTATCGTTGGAGTAGCCTGCGTAGCGGCTGTCAATCAAATCAGGATAGTGGCTCTTCAAAAAGACCTCCAGAGGCAAGAGGAATTCATAAATAATCCGTCGATAGTTGCGAAAGTACAACAGTTAGAGGCCTTGGAGGCTGAGATCAGCACTTTTAGGAAAGAAATCAATAACGTAAGATCCTTAGAAGAGGGCATTTCGGCTAGCAATATAGTTACCACCAACCTTTTGTTTGAAATATCTTCCAAGTTACCCTCAGGTGTGTTCATAAGCAACATAAGCGTAGATAAGAGCCAAATACGCATTGGTGGCTATTCAAAAGACAAGGCCTCAGTAGCAAGTTTCGCTAAGGGGTTACAGACCCTACCTATAGTATCGGACAGCTTTGTTTCAAGCATTTCTTCGGCTGAGTCTTATTACAGGTTTGACTTGGCCCTCAGTTTGCAGGAGGTGTCAGCAGATGGAAGCGCCGAGTAGCCTACAGACAGAGACGAAGAGACTAATTAACATAAGGCCCCTTACAGACAATGAAAAAATGCTCCTGGTGGTGCTAGGGATTGCGCTTGTCCTATTTGTAGGCGTGTCATACATCCTTACTCCCCAGGCTGAGAAGATATCTGAGCTTCAAGCGGACTTAAATGAGGCGAGGAACAGGGTAGAGGAAATAAATGTGCTGCTCGCGAGAGAAAGAGATATAAGGGAGACGAGGGATAGTTTGGCCGAAGAGCATAAAGAAATGCTTGAACGATATTTCCCTGTACTAGATCAGCCCCAGATTATATATCTTTTGAACGATTTGGTATCAAAAGGGAGTTTCCAGGTGCCTAATTTCAATTTCGATAAGCCTGCTTCTGAAACTGTTTCTTCCTTAGAAGTAAGGAGCATGAGGGTATCGGTGCCTTTTGAAGGAAGATATACTGATCTTTTGGATGTGATGGAAAGCGTACAGTCTAGCCCAAAGAAAGTGAAGATAGATAGCGTTACAGTAGATAGGGTCGATGATTTGAACGTGGGAGGTTCTATGACGTTAAGAGTATACAGTTTGGAGGGCTTGGTTCAAGCAGAGCCTGACGTGATAGATATTCCTACATTTCACAATGCAGGGGATGTAAACCCTATAAGGAGTTTTTACGGGTTTGAGGAAGTAGCTCAGCTGGTCCAAAAGGAAGAGGGAGAGCAAGGAAGAATAATCAACAATTTTGAGAGCAAAAACTACGACTTTATACCTTCCCATTCGTACGTGAGCGGTAGCGCTAGTAGAACTTCCTGGTGTAAGTCTGGAAAGTACGCCGCCAGGCTTGAATACAGCATAGTTGCGGTAAGAGAAGAAAACAGGGCGTATTTGGATATTTCAAAGCAAAACATTCAGATCGCTTATCCTCCTGACAACTTGTCTGTCTGGGTTTACGCTTTCTCATACGGCCCAGGGAATATTGGAGTTCGGGTGATGACCCAAAACGGAGATGTCCTCCACATCACAGGCGCAAATGGCGTTTCTTGGCTTGGATGGAATAAGGTTTCTATGCAGCTTCCTGGGGATATTTCCTTGTACCCCCTTAAGGTTACCCATCTCTACTATGAGGTACCCATGGATTGCGATGATTTCGGGGTGTTGGTGTTCGATGATCTCTCGGTGCTTCACGTTAGGGCTGCCACAGCTCAAGAAGCGTGGCGAGAGGAGCCTGAGTATTTCTTCTACAAAGTAGAGGCTGGAGATACTGTTTCCTCTATATCCAGAAAGTTTTACGGAACTACAAGGTACAGCAGTGAGATCATGTCAAATAACGGGATTGCGTCTGGCGAGGCCCTAAGGCCAGGGAAAATACTTGTTTTGAAGAAAAGATAGGGGGAAAAGCGATGAAACATCGATTGGCTTTGGTCATGGCATGCGCCTTGGTGATTTTGAGTTTTTCAGGGGTAGCCTATGCCGCTGAGTCTGAAGATTACATCGCAGGGTACTTGGCAGGCGTAGAATTCTATGAGAGATACGGGGGCGCGTATAGCGCTTGGGAGGCGTATTATATTCACATCGCAAGTTCTAAGTTTGACTATAAGCCTGTAGACGAAAAAGATGGTTGGGCCCTTTATAAAGAGGGGTTTCAGAAAGGTTACTCAGATGCTGTAGAAGGCATCACTGTAAGCGTAAACTATGCTTCAGATCTGGGTTCTCTCTTAGGAGAAGTTTACGCTAGGAGGGATTACAACAAGGGTAACAAGAGCAACTGGGCAAAGGCTATGCCGACTGATTCGTCTGTAGTCAGCATGTTCAACTTGACCATGTTGGGGGTGGAGTATAGGAAAGAGTTTTTGGACCAGTTTGAAGAGGCGTTTAAGGAAAGCTATCTAAAGGCTTATGAAGAAGCGTTGCTGGAACCCAAAAAGGTGAGTATTTCCCAAGGATTTGAGGATGGCCAATCGGTTGGCGCAGCTGTAGGAGCTACGTTTGGAGAAAGAGACTACCTATTGGGGTTCCGCTTAAACTATAAAAGAAACCTTCCAAGCGAAACTTCTATCACTAAAGATTTCAGGTTGGACTTGGATTCAAAAGAATACAAGGATGCTTTTATTCAGGGTTATATCTCAGGGTATGAGAGCGCATACAACGAAAGTTACAGAGGTATTGCTCAAAGAGACGCTGAGAATAAGAGCATTTCTGCTTTGATCCCTGTCTCTGGCGGGAGCGCTACCTTGGAGGGAAACATCACAGTTACAGTT
The DNA here is from genome assembly GCA_002391545.1 of Candidatus Fermentithermobacillaceae bacterium UBA3907. Classification (GTDB taxonomy): domain Bacteria; phylum Bacillota; class Sulfobacillia; order Fermentithermobacillales; family Fermentithermobacillaceae; genus UBA3907. Next base: position 15,497 of record DGFF01000024.1, read on the forward strand.
CCTGCTGGCGCCTTGTATTCCCCTGCGTATCTTATGATCGAGAACGTGACCCAAAGTTATCTGTATACTAGTTACTATGTTCAGGCTTCTCAAATTTACAAGGTGAGCATAAACGATGTGAACTACACCATGGATAAATCTAAGCCTATCACTATAGAGTTTCCGTACTATGGAGATCCTCTAAAGGGCGGGATATATAGATATGTTAACGGCCGGTGGCTGTATATCCCATCTAGAGCGGTAGGTGGGAAGATTTCTGCTTCTATAGAACCTGGTACTTTGTCTGGCGTTGGGCACATATACGCGGTATTTGCAGATAATGGGGCTAGGGCTTTTCCAGATGCAAGGAGCCATTGGGCGAAAGATGAGATAAACACCATGTTGAGGCGAGGCGTAGTAACTGGTTACTCAGATGGGACTTTTAAACCAGATAATAATGTGACCAGATTGGACTTTCTTGCAATGTTAAGCAGGGCGTACCAGTGGCCATCTGGATCTTACGGCTCTTACGCGTCTGGTTTCAAAGACTACCACAAGTTCAAAGATTACGCAGGTCCCGTTGGTTATGCTTATACCATGGGCTACGTTAAAGGGTATTCTGATGGAAATTTCAGGCCGTATGACCCGATATCGTACAACGAAGTTCAAACCATAATGCGCCGCGTTCTTAGAGATACCGGTTTCAGTTGGGAAACGATAGCGACTCAGATGATGTACGATAAAGCAGTGAAATCTGCGAGTTTTGCAAGCTACAATAACAAAATAACCAGGGCAGAGGTAGTTTATATGCTTTACTCGCTATCAAGCCGTATTTACTAGGCGCATCAAAAAGGTTGTGGCGTAAGCTTACAGGTTAATGTACCGGTAATATATTGGTAACCTTCTGGAAGCCGGCTCGTCTGTGAGCCGGCTTTTCGGAAGCAAAGGGGACGGGGGTTCTTGCTTCGTCCTCAACTTTTCTATGCGGAGCGATTCTTCTCTAAGCACGGATGCATCTATGTGATGTGGGTAGTGTACCCTGGAAGTTTCTACAAACTGTGGAGTGGTCGATGGGAACAAAAAAATATCAAGCATTATTGAATAGACGGTGCAGATTCAGGCACATCTGTAACCTGGCGAACGCAACAGATTTATAGGCCTTCGGTAGTTTTGAGTGCAGTTTCTGCTAGATCCAAATCTTTTTTTGGTACAAGCACCTTGATCGGTGCCAAACCTGGATAAACGCTACCCGGCAGAGAGGCCCGGAATAGAACCTCAATGCCATATGATTCGAGCACTGAGCGGACAAGCTGCGCTTCTACTTCAGTTGCTACCTGGCAAACCTCAACCCAAGGTTTATCTTGCATATCTATCACCCTACTCCAATTCTACTTCGAATTGCCTTGATGAAGCAAAGGGGACAAAAGAAGCAAAAGAGAAGCAAAAGGGACGGGGGTTCTTGCTTCATCTCTAAATTTACTCGCTAGCAGGATCTACGCCTTCCTATGCAGAAACTACCTTAAAATGCAGGGTTCATTCAAGTTATTTATTCGTATCCTACGAGTGATTGTGGCAAACCTTCTACAACAAGACGCGTTGGAGTGTAACCATTGGGCAGGCTAAGCAAAAACAACGAATTCGAGCACCTGAAAGGCGAAGTATCTGTGGCTGTCTCAGAGGAACTTGAAGCGGCAAAGAGCGAAGGAGGCCGTGCGTCTTTCCTTTTTAACGGGAGGTTCCTTCAACAGTACGGAGACGATTATCTATACGCGTTTTCCACCGATGAGGAACTGAAAATACCAGATGGAAGCGACGTCTTACTTGAGTCAGAGACTGCCAAGTTAAAAGCCGTCCTTGTCGGAAACGAAGGGTTTACAGTTTGGCTCACAGTTGGTCAGCAGATATCTTCAGAAGCCGATTGGACTATATCGTCAAATCCTTGGTTTCTCCTCGAGCAACTGCAAAGACACGTCGAGACTGCTTCGTATTCGCCTATAGCAGATGAACTGTTTTTTGGCAGAAAGAAGCGCACTAGAATACCTCAGATGCATACAGTAGATACCTTAGTCGGTAGCTTAAAAGATCAGCCTGTTGTTCTTGTATGGGGTCCGCCAGGAACAGGGAAGACCCAATTTGTAGCCAGATATACACAAAAACTCGTCCAACAGGGTGAAAAAGTCTTGGTTATGTCAGTTAGCAATATTGCAGTAGATAACGCAACCACTAGGATCGACCAATTATCTGAGCCCGGCAGTTCTCTGCGAGTTGTGCGTTACGGTTATCCCCATGACCAGGATTTAATGAAAGACCATACTCTCGTTGCTCACTTGATCGCCAGGGCGCGCCATCCTGATTTACTTGAAGAGAGGAATGCCTTAGTGGCGCAACGCAGAGAATTGATGACGGAACCCGACAGAATCGATCCAGAACGATTCACTTCGGAACTAGATAGGCTTACTGAAGAAATTAAAGCCATCGACGATCTTTTGGCTGAAGAGGAAATACAAATTGCACGTTCTGCTGATGTGCTTCTAACTACTCTAGCGAAGGGCACGTTGGCCAATTTTATTGTTCCTGCCTACGCAAACCTTTCTTATGACTTGTATGACACAGTCATACTCGACGAAGCTAGCATGATCAATTTAGCTTATATGTTTTGGAGTTCAACCCTTCCTAAGAAACGCCTGGTCGTAGTAGGCGACTTTAGACAACTTCCTCCTGTATCCCGTGGCGAATCTGAGAGCGTGAAGAAGTACATGCAGACAGACATTTTCGAGTTTCTAGACATACCGGATATTGTGGATTCAGGAGAATGGGAAACGCGCCTTCACATCTTATGCGAGCAGCATCGAATGAACCCTTCTATTTCGGCTTTGGTAAGCGGGCCTGTCTACGGAGGCCTTTTGAAAGATGGCTCGGGAGTAAAAAATCGAAAAGAGGGCAGGTACGATCCATGTCCAGATTGCCCTGCTCTCCTTGTAGATACTTCAAGTTTGGAGCCTTTCTGTTTGATAGACCCATCTAAAAAATCCAGATCAAGATTTAACGTATGCCATGCTATGCTAGACATTCTTTTGGCTGAGATGACTGGCAGCGACTCTATAGGAATTATCACCCCTTACGTGCTCCAAGGCAGGATAGCAAACCGACTCGTCGTTGAAGAGGGGCTTAACGATAGCATCGCCTGCTCTACAGTGCATAGATTTCAAGGTTCAGAACGCCGGGTTGTGATTCTAGACACAGTAGACTCAAGCGGAGTCCCTCGAGCAGGCATGCTAATCAAAGGGGGACATGGGACTTCTGCCATGAGGCTTCTCAATGTTGCCATAACCAGGGCAATGGAGAAACTGATCATAGTGGCAAACAAGAAATGGTTAGCACCAAAGCTTGATGGCACTAACGTACTGCGCGAGGCATTTAAGGTGCTTCCGACAATAGATGTTCTTGACTTATTAAACCAGATACCTGAAATGTTTCAGCCGGTGTTCGGCGACCTGCTCTCTGGCGAAGAGTTTTTGAAAGATGCATTATGGTCCATCTACTCGGCAGAAAAATCAGTGAGGGTGTTTGCCGATGGAACTAAGTGGATACCTTTTATTCTAGAGGGTCTATACACTCTAAGAAAGATGAATTCTGCGGGTAAGGATCTTTTTGGTTCGTCACGGGCCATTCAATTCGAGGTCATTCTACATCCAGAGACAGACCCAAAAATAATTGATCCAGGAGTTTTAGACCGAAAATTACGTGAAGTATCTCATGAGTCAAGGATCAAAAATTCTAGCCTTGGGAGGGTAAACGCAGTCATTGTAGATGGATCAAAAATGTATTTGGACCTCTCAAGCCCCAAGAGAACTAAAGGACAAGGTGAGGCTAGAGGTCTGCGAATTCATTTACCCGACACTGTAAGCCTTATAAGCTCGATCCTTTCGGTTGGAGCGGAGAAATCTGTAGGTGGATTAGCGGAAATTCTTGGGGAGATGAAGTGCCCTGAGTGTGGGCGTAATATGGTGATAAGGAAGGGCCAAAAAGGGTACTTTCTTGGATGCAGCAAATACCCTAGCTGCAAAGGACAGATGTCTATCGAAGTAGAATTGGTCCAGTCCTATTTGGACTACAAGCGTGAGGTGGGCAAGGGCCTCAACTGCCCTCGGTGCAACTCTCCTATGAAAGCAAAGAAAGGGAAGTACGGTGTGTTCTTATCGTGCTCCTCGTACCCGCACTGCAAATGCACTCAGAAAATAGATGTAATACTGTGACGAACATCAGATAAACTGCTTATACTGCGCATATCATAATGACAGCAGTTACTCAATTGCCAAGGTGTGGTGATCCAAATCAAACTGGCAATCCTACATACCTACACTCGCCTTTAAATCTGCTAGATAGTCCTCGTCTAGCGCGTTGAACACAATCTCAATGGCTCTTTTGACCTCGTGGGTAGGTGGCAGTTGAATCGTTCGTGATATATTCTCACCATGAGACCATTCATCTGCTACCTTCTGCACCAAGATTCTTTCTTTTCTTGCCTCCTCGCCAGGGATCATCTTCTCTAATCCGTCTTTTAGTCTAGGTTTGCAGGATGGGTATCTGAGCCTGATATAGGTTTCTAAAAAACGTCGTAGTATGTTGGGTGTAGTATATAGTTTATAATCATCGATATCAGATTGATCTTGGTCAAATTTGGCGAGGTGATAAAACAGGTACTGGTATTCGGAGTCAAATTTGCATAGCACACAATCTAGATCCTTCAACCGAGCATTGTCTGCGTTACGTTCTATCTGAAAAAGATTGGTTTTGCAGTTACCTTTGCCTGTTTTACCGAAGTTGCATTCCCTGGTTACACTGTAGGGTTTGAATTTCCCTTTAAGCAAGCGAAAAAACTCGAAATTATGAGTAGAGACGAACAACTGTTTGCACCGGCTTTTCAGCGTAGCGCAGATGAGTGCAAATGTATAGTGTATATGGTTGCTGTCTAGGCTTGATACAGGATCATCTATAAAGACTATCGTGTCTTTTAGATGTTCTTTCATGTCTTTACCCTCGAGGGAGGTGAGAAAGTACGCGAATGCAATTGCGGTTTTTTCGCCTTCGCTTAGGTTGGTTGCTTCTTTTCCATGGCGCAAGATTTGGAACTTGTCTTGTCCGTCTACCTGTTTTGTCTTTATCTCGATTGGGGTATCGGGGCCAAAGTAGTGTTCCAGGTAGTGGTTCAGGGTTTCGGCACCTTTGATTGTGTCTGAGAGCTGCTTTTTTAACTCTTCCCTTTTCTTTTCTAATTCCTTAATGTGTTCGCCTAACTGTTTGATACATTCTTTCATATCCTTGATTTCTGTTTTCTCAGCCTCATATTGTTGGGAGTTGTAAAATTCTGCTGCGTAGTGCTTTTTTAGTCTATCTATGCTATCTTCTTTCATCGTTTCGAATTCATTTCTTATTTTGTTGTGTTCTTCGAATAACTCGTTAATTGCCTTAACAAGTTCCTCCATTTTGCCCATAACATGCAAGACAGAATCACAGTCCGAAGGATCCATATCCATGCTTTTCGAGAGGCTTTCTAATTTCCTACTTGTGTATCCAACCAATTGATCAATAGCCTCATTATAGGTTTTGATTGTTTCTTTCAGATTATTCCTGATCTCAACATATTGTTTCTGCAATCCACTGTAGATACCGTCCTTGCTTCCAAATTCCGGGGACAGTTTTGCACCCTCAAGTTTGCGTTTGTGTTCTAAAACTTCATTTCTGAAGCGTTCGTAGTCCTCCGAGAAATGAGCATCTAGTTGTTCAAGAAAATCGGGGGGTAAGTCACTCTGGCAGAACTGGCATTTTGTTTGATTGACATGAAGTTCGCGTCCTTTTCTTACCCAATTCTCGAGATCAGGATTATCTTTGAGCCTTTCAATAGATTGTGACGGAGTTACGACCTTCTGCAAGATGTCTCGGGTATCACTTAGTATGTCTGTATCTAAAGGCAGATTCAGGCTACTAAGAGGCTCTTCTGGCATGGGTGCCCCTAAATAGTGTTCTGCTTTTTTTCGCTCATCACTAGACAGTTCCCAATTAGCTATGTTTGGGTTGTCTAATAGACTCCTTACTTGCGTCCTTGTGAAGTTTCGACCTAGAGACAGTTTATCTGTCATTGTTCTTGCCTGTTCAGTTAGAGCAACGTCCAAGGCGCCTTTAAGGTCGTCATGTTTGCCTTGGGCAGTACTTAGTTTCTGCGTATTATCATCTTTTTCCGTGGTTAACTTTTCAAGTGTCTTTTCAAGCTCGATATTCTTTTCACCTAGCACCAAGATAGGCGATATTTCCCTATATTTCTGCTCCCAAAGAAGATTGTCTCTGACGTAATCTGTGTTGAAAACCCTGATCTTTAACGGGTGAGGTTTCACATCGGTTTCCTTTATCGTATGGTCTTTTTCTAGGACTATTGTGAATTTGCCGTCTTGATAGTCATCATGAAGTTTGCCCTGTTCTAGTGAACTGAATATCCTAGATAGTGTCGTTTTGCCTGAATAATTCCAACCAAAAATGATGTTGTGTTTGCCAAACTCTTCTGGTTTGTTCTCACTTGACTTGTAGTCTGAGAAGATCCCAAAGTTCTCGATTTTGTCAATTCGCTTGACTGTCATTTTGTTCCTCCCCTTCAAAGGTACAGACGGGATTCTAGATAGGCTAACATGTTAGGAGCATGCAAAGATAGTTTTGGTGTACGCTAAATATATGCGCGGCAGACGGTTCTACAAAGAATGTTCTAATGTTCCCTTACAAGGATAACCGAGTCAGCAGCGAATCGCAATTCGGAAGAAGCATGAGAGACGCGGGGTTTTGCTTCAACGCTAGTTTGCGTGCTGACCTCGCACTAGAAACACTGAGAACTATAGATCGGATTGCCTCTGCCCATGGCGACTGCGTTTCTGGCTACACTGCAAGCTCAGATCCCGCACATGTGTAGGTTTTCCCCTCTTAGTTGTTTGTAGAGTTCAGAGCGGGGGTTCTGCGGTGAGAGTAGATAGCGCGCCTGGCTCTGAACGCAAAACATCAACAACCTCGACTTACTTCGTTGTTGCAGTTATACAGATATCAATTACATAGACAAGCAGAGTCCTACCTTAGACGTGCCTGAGGATATTCTCCCATGATTTAGGAAAACCTATACGTTCTATATCTACCACACTATATTGCCCAATTAGAACTGCAAGATTAGTAACAAAGCGGTTCCATTCATCCTTATCCATCAGCAATCTGCCCATAACACAGATATTGGCAAATAGGGTGTCATTACGTATCTGCAGTTTATTATCTGATTTGAATAATTTTGGAGTGATAACTGACTTTTGGTTATATAATCTACCGTAATGAGCACATGTATTCCTTAGATACGAGAGCGAATACAGCCAGCTGCGAACATAATCGCCTCTTGTGTTGTAGTATTCGTTAGCTATTTTATCTTGGTCTTTATCCATTAGATTGCTGTACATTTTGGACAGAACCCCAAAAGTCGTTAATTCGATAACAACCCAAATAGGAAATTCGCCGTCGTATTTCTTTCTGTGATGTTCTACAAACGCCTCATTGCTTCGGTTGATCCCATTTTCAAAATCTCGCAGCATATCTGCATGGTATTTCTCATTCTTGAAATTCTTGTGATCTTTATAACCTAACGCGCCGTACTGGCGAGCAATCAAATATGATATGTGAGTCCTAAATGCAATTTCTATGTCTTCTAGCAAGGAAGAAATGAGATTTCGAAGTTCCTTGTCGAACAGGTAAAGGGCATACACATCGTGGATAGAGGCACTGCCATATCGTTCCTCCTCTTTATATGTGAGGATATACCCGGTAAGGCGGTAATAATTAATTCTCTGCAATATATTGATTGCTTCTTCTTCGTTAGGAATGAGGAGATTCCTTGATTTGAGAAGTTCAATTTGTTCTTTGAATGTAGTTGGCTTGTTTATGTCCTTACCTTTTATGCTCTCCATAAGAGGGTTCCACCAAGTAAAAGTCTCACCCCGGTTCCCCATGGAATAGGGAACCTGGTGAGCTCTATCATTATTTTTGTACATCGAAATTGTGGTTTTGTCAAGATAGGTTGATCATATTTGTAATCGGACAATGATATTGTCACCGTGAAACGGGACCGAGAAAATGTCACCATGAGAGAAAGAGAGAACATTTTTTTGAGCGCAAAAGAAGCAAGAAGAGTTTTCGTTATGGAAGAAGTAGTTGAAGGGAGGATAACAGTAAGAGAAGCAGCAGCATATTTGAACATTAGCGAGCGATAGGTGAAAAGGTTAAAGAACGGGATGAAAGAAAAAAGTGTTCTAGCCCTAGTTCATGGCAACAGAGGTAGAACACCCAAACACGCCATATCTAAAGATATCAAAGATATGGTCGCTTTGCTAGCTCAAAATGAATACAAAGGCGCAAGTTGTCAGCACATGCCAGAATTGTTGGCTGAGCAAAGAGGGATACATATATCGAGCAAGTCCGTAAGCAGGATACTTAAATAAAGAGGTATTTTGAACCCATACTCGCATAAGTGTGGTTCTCCCAGGAAGAGCAGGACTAGAGCTCCAAAGGAAGGGATGCTGGTACAGTTAGATGCCAGTCCTTTTGATTGGTTTGAGGGTCGAGGACCAAAACTTGAACTTCATGGGGCAATAGACGATGTCACAAGCAAAGTTCTGGCCCTTTACTTCCGCCCTAATGAGGACCTAAGAGGATACTTAGAAGTTTTGGAACGAATGACTGCGGATTACGGGATTCCAAGAGCAGTATATACAGATGGTCACACCATATTCTTCTCCCCCAAGAAAGACAAACTAACCATAGAAGAAGAACTGGCAGGAAAGCAAGTGGCGCTAACGCAACTAGGCAGGGTATTTGAGGAGTTGGGTGTATCACATATACATGCGCGTTCACCGCAGGCTAAGGGGCGCATAGAAAGACTTTGGGAAACCCTACAAGGACGCCTGATGGTAGAGATGAGGATAGAAGGCATATCTAGCATTGAAGAGGCAAACGAATTCCTTCCAGGATTCATCGAGAAGTACAACAAACAATTTGCTGTGGAACCTGCCGATCCGGAATCTGCTTTCGCTGCGCCCATGGCTAAGGGAAAAATGGAGTCCATAATATGCCTTAGGGAAGAGCGCACAGCCACTGGCTCAACCATCTCCTACTATGGCCAAAAGTACCAGTTAGTTGATGAGAAAGGTAACATACTGTCATTGCCATCCAACATTTAGATGACTCAATAGATGCAATGTATCGGGGGAAAAGATATGGTCTTTGTGAATTTAACCCTGCTCCCAAACCGGAAATAAAACTCGAGGCAAGAGAGAAGCAACAAGTAAGCCGTAAACCTAACCCAGACAATCCTTGGTTGAATTTCAAGCTACCTCCTAAGGTTGATGACCCCGTAGAACAGTATTTTGAAAAGAGAAACTGGAGGCTGAGGCAAATCCATCAAAACTACAAAGAAGATTAACAATTATGTTGGCGGCAATTCGCCGCCAACATTCACAAAAAGAAGGTGACATTTTCTCAGTCCAATTTGACCTAGTTTAGGGTGACAAAATCACTGTCCGTTGACAGGGGCTCATGATAGAAAGCTACATTGAGCAGGGCAACCAAGATGTGCATGGGGGCGTCTATGGAAAATCAATTACTGATCCTTGTTTAGGATGGAAAGAATCTGAATACCTCATCTATACGATTGCAGAATATGTTTAAACACTTTGCGGAGGATAGCTCATTGAAGCGATAGTGCTACATGATCGCTATATGCACATAAGAAAGGTTGGTGGGAGTATGACGAAGGGTAGGTCTGGTACTTACGGCGGCCAATATGTGCGTGAAACAGTGATGAACGCTCTTATAGAGCTGGAAGAGGCGTATGATTTTTTGAGCAAAGAGCCTGGTTTTGTAGATGAATTAGACGATTTACTGAAGAACTATGCTGGAAGACCTTCTCTGTTATACTACGCAGACAAAATGACTAGAGATCTTGGCGGAGCTAAAGTGTACCTAAAACGCGAGGATCTCAATCATACGGGTCCTCACAAAATAAACAATGTGTTGGGACAGGTGCTTTTGGCCAAACGCATGGGAAAGACACGGGTGATCGCTGAAACCGGAGCGGGTCAGCATGGGGTGGCCGTAGCTACTGTTGCAGCTCTTATGGATATGCAATGTGAAGTATTCATGGGCGAGGAAGATACGAAACGGCAATCGCCTAATGTATACCGTATGAATCTATTAGGTGCAAAGGTGAACGTGGTTCCTAGCGGAACTCGGACCTTGAAAGATGCAGTTAACGAGGCTATGCGCGAGTGGACCAGGCGAGTTCATGATACTCATTATGTTCTCGGTTCGGTAATGGGCCCTCACCCTTTTCCAAGTATTGTTAGAGACTTTCAAAGTGTGATAGGCCGAGAAGTTAGGCGGCAAATACTGGAGACAGAGGGTAGACTTGCCGACGTTTTGCTGGCATGCGTCGGGGGAGGCAGCAATGCACTGGGGTTATTCTATGAGTTTTTGAACGATAGGAGCGTTCGCCTTATAGGATGTGAGGCCGGCGGTTATGGTACTGATACCGGAAAGACCGCCGCGACGATGACGGTTGGCAGAGTAGGGGATACTTCACGGTATGAAATCGTATTTTTGCCAAGATGATCATGGCCAGATAACCCCCGTTTATTCAATTTCCGCTGGTCTTGATTACCCTGGAATTGGTCCCGAGCATGCTTTCTTGGCCGATTCAGATAGGGCGGAGTACGTTTCGGTAACTGATGAGGAAGCAGTAGAAGGTTTTGAATACTTGGCGAGAACTGAAGGGATTATTCCAGCCATTGAAAGCGCCCATGCAGTCGCCTATGCGCGAAAGATTGTGCCTGAAATGAATCGCGATGAAACCGTCGTGATATGTCTTTCGGGTAGGGGAGATAAGGATGTTGCGTCTATGGCTAAATACAAGAGGGTGCAGGTAAATGAATGAATTGTCTCAAGTGTTTGCCGGAGGAAAAGCGTTTATCCCCTTTATAACAGCGGGAGATCCTTCAATAGAGGTTACTCAGGAACTGGTGCCTCGGATGCAGAAGGCAGGCGCTGATCTCATTGAAATAGGCATACCGTTTTCTGACCCCATTGGTGAAGGATCTACAATTCAAGAGGCTAGCATTCGAGCGTTATCACGCGGCGTCAACGTGGATAAGATTTTCAGTGCTATGGAGTTCATACGAGAGTTCACTGATGTTCCGGTCGCATTCATGGCGTATGCAAACACGGTATTTTCCTACGGTAGTGACAAGTTTGTCAAGAGATGTAAAGACGTAAGTGTGCAGGGGTTGATTGTGGGAAGCGCAATAGTCGAAATCATGGGTGCGTACGGTGAGGAATGCATCCCTTATGTGTTGGAATATGTACGTGCGATGAAAGATGGAATTTCCTAAAAGAAGCAGGTAGGCAGCGTCCACCCCGTAGATCTGTAACGGGCGGACGCTGTCTGTTTTCTTAGCATACTATTCTGTTTGCCCCGACTTTTTGAAATGCTCTGTGAACCACTCGAGGGCAAACACGTAACCGTATGTGCCCAATCCACATATCTGCCCAACTACCACCGGCGCTGTAACTGATGTATGCCTAAACTGTTCTCTAGCGTATATGTTGGATAAATGTACCTCTACAACTGGAATTTTGAGGGTTTCAAGGGCATCTCTTATGGCTAAGCTGTAGTGCGTAAAAGCTGCTGGGTTGATGATAAGGCCTTGATATTCTGCTCTCGCTTCTTGTATTGCATCAACTATTTCTCCCTCGTGGTTTGATTGAAACGTTTCTACGGTTATACCTAGTTGCTCACCTACTTTCTTTATCTTAGCGTTCACTTCTGAAAGGCTTGTATTGCCATAGACATCTGGCTGCCTGTTTCCCAATAGGTTGAGGTTGGGACCGTGAATGACAAGTATCTTTTTCATGTATTACCACCCCCGCTTTGAATAACTTATATTTGTTGCTTCTCAAGAGCTTTTATTATAAGTTTGAGGTCAAGATCATCTGCTATCATTGCTTTGCCCAGGCCCTCGCATAGCACGAATCTTTTTTTCCCATGGCCAGATTTTTTGTCCGATTGGAGGAACGGGTAGAGGCTGGAAAAAGTTAGATCGGTGCGAGTAGGCAAACCGAGATCCTTCAGCAGTTTGATGGCCATACTCATTTCGTCAGTTCCCATTATGCCAATGTCTACCGAAATAGACATAGATAATGCCATTCCGATACTTACGGCTTCTCCGTGACGCAGGGCGCCATATCCCGATGCTGCTTCAATTGCGTGGCCAAGGGTGTGTCCGAAGTTCAGGATCATGCGCGGGCCTTTTTCCCAAGGGTCTTCTTTGACTATTTTACTTTTTATCTCGCAACTACGTCTCACGAGGTATTCAAGTGTTTCCATGTCCCTTTTCAAAATTGGACCAACGTTGTTTCGTATGAAAAAGAAAAATTCCCGATCCATTGCTATGCCGTATTTGACTACTTCTCCCAATCCCTCGATATAGTCGCGGTCGGGCAAGCTGGATAAAGTGCTTGTATCCGAAATAACTAACACAGGGTTATAGAAGCTCCCTATTAGGTTCTTTACCCCACAATGATTAACTGCCACCTTTCCGCCTATGCTTGAGTCCACTTGTGCTAAAAGAGTGGTAGGAATTTGAACTAAAGGGACTCCCCTCATGTAAGTTGATGCTGCAAATCCTGCAAGATCACCTACTACTCCGCCACCAAGGGCTAGCATAGGAGTGTCGCGAGTTACGTTTTTTGCTGCTAGGCTATTGTATATGTAAGATGCAGTTTCGAGGCTCTTCGCATCTTCGCCGTCAGGCACGACTACGACTGCTGGTTCGATTCCTGTATGTAGCATACTATCGACTAGTTTGTCTGCATATAGTTGGTTAACGAGAGGATTTGTTATTATCACTGCTTCTTGAGAATATCCTAAACGTTCAAAAAGTGAGCGTAACGTAGTTGCAGATTTATCAAAGAGATTTTGACCGATAAGCACGTTATAGCCATTACCTGAATTGGTGTTAACGGGTACGCAATGAGGGTTCGAGTTTCTACGTGACCCAGTCTGTGTGATGTTGTGGCAGTCGGAGAGGTGCGCCAAAACATAGATGCAGATTTCATCTGGGGTGAGATTTGTTGTATCAAGGACGAGGTCGCATGATTTTAGCCCTGGCAATCTCTGGTCTAGCAGGTTTTCTATCCGGTGAATGTTTTCCGTTTCATCAACGCACGCGAGCAATGGGCGAGAACGGTCATTTGCTGTCCGTCGCATGATCTCGCTAGGGGTTGCAGTAAGTCCTATAAGTATACCGGATTTCTTGGCACCGGTTATGTTTTCAGGATCGATAAGTGCTCCGCCGCCCAACGCGATAACCGTGTTCTTTAGCGCGAATACTTTCTCTAGTATCGCCTTTTCCATTGTTCGAAAATATGTCTCGCCTTGTTCGCTGAAAATCTGGGAAATAGATTTTCCAACCTCAGTTTCTATCAGAGTATCGGTATCTACAAACGGCATGTCTAATGCAGTAGCAACTACCCTGCCAATTGAGGTTTTTCCACACGCCATCGGTCCACACAGTATTATGTTAGTTCCCATAATGTGCCACCTATCATTCTAGAGTTTAGGGTAAATTATCCAGATCCTTCTTCAGGGCGATCTTAATCTGTTCAACAGTATCACTACCGTACCTTTCCATAAGGGCTGAAGCTAACTCCATAGCCACCATGGCTTCAGCAACTACACCGCATGCAGGCACGGCGCATACATCCGATCTTTCAAAATGTGCCACTGACGGTGTCTTTGTTTCAAGTTCCACAGACTGAAGAGGTGTTTTTGTAGTAGAGATCGGCTTCATAACGGCCTGAATTATTAAAGGCTGACCATTTGTGACACCGCCTTCAATGCCTCCTGCGTTATTGCTCCGTCGTGTCAATTTTTTGCTGTGTTCGTCTAGGATGATTTCATCGTGAACTTGCGTTCCTGTTAGTTCAGGGTATTTGAAACCTAGACCGATTTCAACTCCTTTTACTCCCGGGATGCTCATAATCGCACCCGCTAGTCTGGCATCGAGTCGTCTATCCCATTGGACGTAGGTTCCCAATCCCGGTGGCAGACCGGTTGCCAACACTTGGAAGATACCGCCGATGGTGTCTTTTGACCGTATACATTCATCGATAGCAGCTACCATTTTTTCTGATGCATTCAGGTCGGCACATCTTACCGGCGAAGAAAGGGCTCGTTGTTCGACTAACCTAAGGTCCTTGGGTAGATTTTGAGCTCTAACCGTTCCTATTTGTGTGACGTGACTCGTGACGATTATGTCAAACTCCTCTAAGAATCTTTTGGCTACCGCTCCGCAAGCGACTCTGGCTACTGTTTCTCTGGCGCTAGCTCTTTCAAATACGTTTCTTAGATCTTGTAATTGATCGTATTTGATGGCTCCAGCCAAATCCGCATGTCCCGGTCTAGGCCTAGTTACTCTGGTTTCTTCAGTCATAGGTGCAACGGAAATGTCCATTATAGAAGCCCAGTTTTCCCAGTCCCGATTTGGAATGAGCATGCATATGGGGCTGCCGATGGTTTTGCCTGCCCTTACACCCGACAATATTTGAACAGTATCTTCTTCTATATTCATGCGGGGGCCGCGACCGTAACCCATTTGCCTTTTGGAAAGGCAACGGTTAATATATTCTTCCTGAATGTGAAGCCCCGCAGGCATTCCATCAATTATGGCTGTTAGGCATTTCCCGTGCGACTCTCCTGCAGTTAAAAAACGAAGCATTGTTTCGGCTCCTTTCTACGTGTTTATGCAAATCGATTATTGGTTACAAAGGATCAAACGACACCGCTCTTTTCATATGCTCGATAGGTGCTTCGTGCCCGGTCCATAATTCAAAAGATTTTGCTCCTTGCCAAACCAGAATTGAGCGGCCACCTACAGTAGGGAACCCCCTGGATGATGCTTCTTGTATAAGAGGTGTCCCTTTAGGGGTATATACCAAGTCGCATATTAACGGTTTTCCTCTCAAGTTCATAAGTTGAGGGAAGGGGTTGGTTTCTTCAACCAGTCCCAGGGAGGTGGCATTTATAAAAACGTCAAAATTGAAAAAGTTCACAATAGACTCTAGTTCTAATAGATTGCCTGGTATTAGTTCAGGCACGTTTTGTATGGGTTCCCTTTCTTCGTGAGCGGATTTCTCGGGAGCTAGTTTAGACATAGATTGTTTTGCGGCGCGACATAGATCAGAAGCCTTTGAGAAAGTTCTGTTTACTACGATTATCTTGCTACAACCTGCCTTAACCATGGCGTGTACTGCGGCTCTAGCTGCGCCCCCCGCCCCAGCCACGATAGCTGTCTTGTTTTTGAGAGATATTCCTGCATCGTGGTTGATAGCATCGAGGATTCCTTGTACATCCGTATTGTATCCTGTGAGACAACCTTCGACGTTTGTTACCGTATTAATTGCGTTACACGCTTGTGCTTCAGGGGATAGATGATCTACCATTTCCGCGGCGCGTATCTTATGCGGTACTGTGATATTTGCTCCCAACAAACCAAGCGCGCGTATTGCGGCCATAGCCGTTCCAAGTTCGCTAGGATGTACATCAAATGGTATGTAACAGATATCAAAACCACAGTGGTCAAAGGCGGCGTTTTGCATTCTAGGTGACAGACTGTGAGATACAGGATGCCCCAGAAGACCGATTATCTTGGTTGAACCACTAACCTTACATGAGCGCACATCTAATGATTGGCGCACTTCTTCGGTAGTGCAACATATATCCTGCCCCAACCGTGGGTTCTTTTCGTTTGAATCAAGCATGTCAGACTTCTTCCTTTTATTGTTTTACCTGTTCTACAAGATCCCAAAACCCTGGAAATGACACATCGACGCAGTCTGCACCGTTTATTGTTGTAGTTCCCTGCGCTAAACTACCTGCTACCGCCATCGCCATTGCAATTCTATGATCACCGTAGGTTTCTACATTTGTGCCGAATAGAGGGGTAGGTCCTTTAATAATAAGGCCGTCAGACGTTTCTTGGATATTCGCACCCATCTTATTCAGTTCCTTGGTGATCGCAGTCAAACGGTCCGATTCTTTCAACCGTAGTTCCTGGGCCCCCGATATTCGCGTAACGCCTTCTGCCTGAGTGCATACTACGGCTAGTACAGGGATTTCATCAATGAGGTTAGGTATTTGTTCTGGTCGTACCTCGATCGCGTTCAGGGCTGAACCAGTTATCTTAAGAGATGCTACCGGTTCAAAACCGTAATGTTTTTCATCTATTAGAGCGATATTGGCTCCCATATCCTGCAATATTTCCACAAAACCTGTCCTGGTTGGATTTATACTCACGTCTAATATTGTAAGATCTGATTCTGGTGTCGCTGCTGCAAGGGCTAAGAAATATGCGGCTGACGATATATCTCCAGGTACGGTGACTCTTCTCCCAGAAATACGTGTTTTGCCCGTTACTGTCGTACGCATACCCTCAGTCGAAATTTGGGCGCCGAACCATTTTAATAGGCGCTCGGTATGATCTCTTGAACGATAAAGTTCTTCCAGAATGGTATATCCGGTTGCATTCATACCGGCCAGCAAAATCGCTGATTTTACCTGGGCACTAGCAATTTTCTGTTGGTAGCAAATTCCATGGATGTTTTCCCCTTTGATCATCAAAGGAGCATAGCAACTATCTTTGCGGCCGCAAATGCAGGCTCCCATCTGGCGTAACGGCTCTACAATTCTGTCCATAGGCCGATTTCGAAGCGAAGAATCCCCGGTAATTACTGAGCAAAAAGGGATAGATGCTAAGACACCAGCCAGGAGTCTCATAGTGGTTCCCGAATTGCCTGCATCTAAGATAGTGTCAGGTTCTTCTAAAGATTCTGGCCCTGCGCTTTGGATAAGTACCCTGTTTTCAGCTGAGCGTTCTATGGTCACACCAAGTTTCTCAAGACAAGTGAGTGTATGAGAGCAATCCAAGCCGGAAGCGTATCCGATTATTTCGGTTGTTCCGGTAGCGATAGCTCCAACAATAGCTGCCCTGTGAGAAATAGACTTATCGCCAGGTACTCTTAGACAGCCAGATATTCCTTTATTCGGTTTTGTTACAGTTTCCACAACTACTCCTCCAAGACTTATATTTACAAGATCAGTAGACAGCTTTATGCGTCCTCTGCTGTTTCATTGAACATAAGCTTCCTGAATGTTTTGGCTGCGTCCAAATGTTGCTGCAAGGATGCTGCATCTCCCGATTCCAGAAGAGAGGTTACAGAAGCTAATTTCTCAATTAATAATGACAGTCCTTTTATAATCTCACCAGTATTTGTGATTAGCATATCGGTGACCATTTGTGGATTTGATGAAACTACTCGTGTGGCGTCTCTGAAGGAACCAGCTGCCATTTTTAACGCAGCTGGGTGTGATTGGGATATGGTATTCAGACCATCTACTAGCGATACGGCCAACAGGTGTTCAATATGGCTGGTAAACGCGGATATTAAGTCATGTTCGGCAGGGCTTATGTGTAGGGGTATTGCTCCTATTGATCTGGCCATGTTGCTAAGCATAACTATTGGGTCAGTACCGTGGCTGTTCCTGTCGAACTCTTCACTAAATAATACACAAGAACAGATCACAAAATACCTGCCCTGGAACAAATCGGATTTTGCAGCATCTATCCCTGAATGTTCAGTTCCTGCCAAAGGATGGCAACCGACATAGGCTACATTTGCTTTTCTGGCACTAGATGATGCCAACAGTCTGGCCATGGAATTGTACACAAATTGTTTGGTGCTTCCCAAATCGGTGACTATGGTGCCTGGTTTGAGATGGGGTAAGATTGTTTCTACCAGCATTGGCATAGTTCTTACTGGAGTCGCAAGGACGACTATGTCTGCATTTTTGCATGCCGCGACCGGGTCGGTGGTTCCGTAGTGAATCGCTTTTTGGCTCAACGCTTTGTCCAATATTGTTTGTTCAAGATCAACTCCGATGACCCTTAGTCCTGCCGAAGATTCGATAAGAGCTTGCCCTAAAGAACCGCCTATTAGTCCGAGCCCTATTATGGTTACACATGCTGAGTTTAGCCCGCCTGACATTTTGGAAAACCCTCCAGATATCTGCCAACTGCAGAAGCGATAATATTGATGTCTTGCATCATCTCAGCGAACACAGCGGGTTTAAGACTTTGGGCACCATCTGATAGTGCGTTTTCTGGATCTAGATGAACTTCGATCATTAGGCCATCGGCCCCCGCGGCGATAGAAGCTTTAGCCATCGGCGGGACCAATGCGCTGGATCCTGTTGCGTGGCTAGGGTCGGCAATCACAGGCAGATGGCTTAATTGCTTTACCAAAGGGATTGCGCTCAGATCCATCGTATTTCTAGTATATGTTTCGAAGGTACGTATGCCTCTTTCACACAGTATAACTTCGTGATTTCCGCTGGCCATGATATGCTCTGCGGCCATCAACCATTCTTCAACTGTACACATCATTCCCCTTTTTAGAAGTATAGGCTTCTTCACTTTGCCTAGTGAATGTAGCAGGGTAAAATTCTGCATGTTTCTCGCGCCAACCTGCAGTATATCTGCAAATTCGCTCACTAGCCCTACGTCTGAGGGAGACATGACCTCGGTGACTATAGGGAGACCCGATTCTTCCCTGGCTATAGCTAACATTTCCAGGCCCCTTACTCCTAGACCTTGAAAAGTGTAAGGAGAGGTCCGGGGTTTGTAAGCTCCCCCCCGCAATATGTGCGCTCCAGCATCTTTTACGGCCAATGCAGTTTCTATAATGGATCTTTGGTCTTCTATGGCACAGGGACCGGCCATAATCACTATACCCCCTGCGCCTATTGTGAGACCGTTGGGGAGTGTGATGACTGTAGGTTCTTGCTTGAACTCTCGGCTGGCGAGTTTGAAAGGTTGCAGGACTCGTATGACTCTTTCAACACCAGGAAGAACCTCAATTTTACGTGCATCAAAATTTCTTTCATCGCCGATGATCCCAACTATGGTTCTTTCAATGCCCTCAGATACGTGGGTCTGTAAGCCCACGCCGTTTATTTTGCTTATCAAGCCGTCTAACTCTTGTTTTGTTGATCCTGCCTTCATAACTACTATCATCGATATATTTCCTCCTTCCTAAGACTTGACTATGTGAGGTCCAATCTCAACGCCGAGGCTTCCCTAATGTAAACATGGTTGATTTCCTCTTGAGTCTTGTCTGTGTTGACAAGCATAAGAATTCTTATGCATCTTGGTAAACTGTTTTGCACATTCGCTTCCTGAGTACCAAATAGGGGAACCTTCAACAGATTCAAATTCCTCGCTGCAGTTGCAGGATAAGCAGCATCGAGATCTGGAGTTGAACTGAATATAATGCATGCCAAGGTCTCAGGGCGCAAATGGTTTCGGGCGAGCATGCATTTGAGCAGTTCTTCGCTTGCACCGAGTATGTCTTCTTTGCAGTTAGATCTGGCTGTTGTGGCTCCTCTTATGCCCCTTAACATTCGTTGCCCTCCTTTCCTTCGAAGTTTTGCCGCTATGTTGGTGACTAAACCTCCATATTTGTACACTCCTTCCAGTGGGTAGTAGCGGTTGTTTTAGGAAAATAAAGAACCCGTCCCTAGAAGGGACGGGTTTCGTACCCGCGGTACCACCCTTTTTGATGCTTGAGGATCAAGCTCCGCTCTGAAGGTACGGCGACGTAACTTCAATGGTTAGTTCTTAGATTAATACATGCCAGACCTAGAGTTACTCGCGATACCTTTTTCCTTTTAACGGTGGAAGCTCCGCCTGAGTCTACTGCTGCCAAAGCCTTGCAGGTTCAACCGGTGGCTCTTGGGTGTATTCAGCAGTTCTACCGGCCAAGTCGCACCGATCCCTTGGCTCTCTTTACGGATCGAGCTGCTTACTATTCCCAATCATTGCCTGCTCTAAATGAGTGCTGTTTACTTGTTTCGTAAAATTTAGCACCATGTGATGGAAAAAGTCAATAGGATACTTCTGATTTTGTGATCGGACAGTTGCTAGATGTTACATCGGACGTGTAGCCTTCGGCCAATCTGATTCTGGCTCCGTTCTTTCGAAAAGGTCAATTTTGAAGAATTATATGGATGAAATTAACGTTTGTGCGCATTGTGTTGTGGTCACGAACG
>DGFF01000024.1:35972-45151 GCA_002391545.1 Candidatus Fermentithermobacillaceae bacterium UBA3907
TGCGTAGAAGTTGTCAGTTGTTATGCAATATGTTGTCTGATAACCATGCTACACATTAGAATACCGCAGAAACGTTGTGTTGTTCATGAAACATCATGCGGGTTCTAGACTCAGCTCTGACTAGAACAAAAAGAAGGAGGATGAAGACAGAGTGAGGAGAAAAAAGTTGGGTTTCGTATCTTTGATTCTATTGTTTTCGGTCACTTTTTCAATGTTAGGAGGTTGTGCAAAGAAAGAGGAACCCGTAGTGTCGAATGGAGAAATTGATGAGTTTCAAAAGTTTGTTTTTAGTAGTAACAGCGAGGTAACGGGTTTGAACCCTTTGCTCAATACTACTGCTCCTGATAACGGCCTTCAGGCAATTATTTTGGAAACCTTGATCGACAGCGTAGCAGATGAAGATGGGACAGCGATAATAAAGGCGGCTGCGGCAGAGACGTGGGATGTGAGTGAAGACGGCTTGGTATACACTTTCAAGATTCGAGACAACGCTGTGTGGAACGATGGAGTTCCCGTAACGGCCGATGACTTTGTGTTTACGTACAGGATGATGGCTACACCGGAAGTTGGGTCAACAAACGCTTGGTTGTTTGATGGAGTCATAAAGAACTTCGGGGAAGCTCTTTATGAAGGTACCAAGACCCCGGAAGAGATCGGTGTGGAAGCTATTGACGAAAAAACGGTACAGTTTACTCTTACGAAACCATGCGCGTATTTTTTGGATTTGCTTACTGGAGCGAAGCCCGTTAGGGAAGATAAATGGGAAGAATGGGGTTCAACCTATGGGTCATCCCACGACAAGATAGTTATGAACGGACCTTTTCTTATCGATAGTTGGGACCAAAATGTTCAAATGACATTGGTTAAAAATGAAGATTACTGGGACGCTGCTAACGTTAAACTTGATGTTATTGAGCGCAAAGTAATTAGGGAACCTGCTACTGCAGTACAAGCCTTGCTTTCAGGCCAGATCGACGTTGTAGGAACAAACGATCCGGAGTGGCGCCAAGTAATCGAAGCAGAAGGTGATAAATTCAGGATGATTCAGATGCCTGATAACGCTCCGGAGTTTTTGGGGTTTAACTGCAACAACAAATATTTCAAAAATCCGAAAATCCGTATTGCGTTTTCTCTTGGATTCGACAGAGAAAAATATATTGAGGATCTGAGGTATGGACTGTCCGAGCCATTATATTCTTTGATACCGAGTGTAATCAATTGTGGTGATATGCCTTATAAAGAAAGAGTCGGAGGTAGAAACGAAATCGTGAAGGAGCTAATGGAGCAATACCCGGATCCTCGGGCGCTTTTAGTAGAAGGTCTTGTAGAAGAAGGGTTTGATCCTGACCCGTCAAAAATGGACGTTAAGTATGCTACTAGAGGAACCGCTGAGTATTCCAAAAAGAGCGCTGAGTGGCTGCAGCAACAATATGAAGAGGTTCTTGGTGTCAGTATTATCATCGATATGATGGAATGGAATATTATGTGGGAGAAAGTAGACCAGAACGATTACGATATTTGCACCGCAGGATGGGGACCGTATTATAACGATCCAAATGCCCTCTTGGAGATCTTTCATCCAACTGATGGCTACTTCGATAGCACAAAAACTGGTTGGACTGGTCCTGACGCCGAAAAATATGCTGAATTGCTAGAAAAGGCATCCTCATCTACAGACGATGACGAAAGAGCTGAGCTTTTTTTGGAAGCTGAGAAATTATTGGTCGGGACGGGCGTGGTTGCTCCTACTTATTGTGCCGTGTCAACTATTTACTTGGCTGACTATGTGAAAGGATACTATGTTAGTCCGGTTGCTGGCGTGGATTACACAAAGATATATACGGTGGGTAGACCATAGAGTTCTACATGTGTGAAACCAGCTAGGCCTATGGAATAGAGGAGTGCAGAACTAGGCGGTAGGGTTAATACTTAGATTGGCAAACCTAGTTCTGCTTCCCTCCAACTAGGAATTTTTGAGGTAAAAAAATCGCGCCGGTGCACTGTTTAATGTTCTAAGAAAAGGAAGGGTATTATGGCCAGGTTTATTATAAAAAGGACGTTGCTGGGATTATTCACTCTGTTTGTTATTATTACAGTAACATTTTTCTTGATAGCTGGCGCTCCTGGAGATCCTATCGCGGCCAAAGTTGAACAAATGCCCGAAAAGGCTCAGCGAGTTATTAGAGCGAAATACGGCCTGGATCAGCCGGTCTTCAAAAGGTACATTATATATATGAAGAACCTAATCACTACTGGTGACTTCGGAGAATCGATTATCTACACAGGTAGATCGGCCACAGATGTCATTAAGGCTAATGCACCAATTTCGGTAAAGATAAACATCATAGCATTATTAGCCCAGGTTATCATTGGAGTTTTCCTTGGTCTAGTAGCTGCCTTGAATATGGGGAAATCTGTAGATCACATAACCCGCGTTTCTGTTGTGCTTGCAATCTGTATTCCAAGTTTTGTGTTTGCGGCTTTGCTCCAATATTTTGTGGCTTTTAAGTGGAGGCTGGTACCTGTATTCGGATGGGGTAAGCCAGCCCATTATGTGTTGCCAGTTCTTGCGTATGCTTTGCCAGGAATTGCAACGTATGCAAAGTATATGAGGAGTAGCACCCTCTCAGTAATTAACGAAGACTACATAGTTACTGCTAAAGCCAAGGGAGCTACGCAGGGAAGGATTGTTCGCAAGCATATTTTGAGAAACGCAATGATTCCAATCGTTACTATGCTCGGACCCGCCATTGCTGGCATATTCGGTAGTTCTTTTGTTATAGAAAATGTTTTTGCCATACCCGGGCTCGGGAGCTACTACGTTAATGCCGTGCGGGACAATGACTATACCATGGTACTAGGACTGACTGTGTTTTTCGCAATTTTGTATGTTGCAGCTCTGATACTTGTCGACATATTGTACGGAGTTGTTGATCCGAGAATCAAGGTGGCCGGAGGAGAAGATTGAGATTTTGTAAACTGGATACTATAAGAGGTGGACTGTTGTGGTGAGCAGAGAGTCATTCGTAAATTTGAGTGATGAAGTGTTTGAAAGGGTGGGAGTTGATCCTGAATTCTCCGAACACTTGGACAAGCCGTCGCTTACTTACTGGGCGGATGTGTGGAGACGGTTCAAGCAGAATAAGTTAGCTATATTTGGATTAGTCTTGATGGTTTCAATACTAGTAATGATATTTGTCGGACCTCTTATTTCAGGTAAGAACTATAAATATATGGATTCATCGGTGAAAAATCTGAGACCCAATTCTGAGTACTGGTTTGGAACTGATGATATGGGTCGAGACATATTTACTAGAGTATGCTACGGTGGCAGAATTTCTATTTTGATAGGTTTCTTGTGCACAATAGTTATGTTCGTCATAGGCTCGACCTTGGGTGCCCTTGCAGGTTTGAAAGGCGGATGGGTCGACAATCTTATAATGAGATTTGCTGAGGTTATCGGTAATCTCCCCTATTTGATAATCGTCGTCATATTGACCATGGTGATGGGCAGGAGTATTTTTGCCATCGTGCTTGCCATGAGTATTACGTCGTGGGTTGGAACGTGTCGTATGGTAAGGGGACAAATATTGCAGCTTAAAGAGTTAGATTACATTGAAGCAGCTACTGCTTTGGGTGCTGATACGGCTAGGGTAATTTTTAAGCATCTCCTACCCAATGCACTGGGAATAATAATGGTTGATATAACCATGTCGATACCAGGATTCATTTTTGGAGAGGCATTTTTGAGTTACGTGGGACTCGGAGTAAGGCCGCCAGAAACTAGCTGGGGTGCTCTTGCTTCGGCGGGACAACAACAGTTAATGTTTCACCCTCATGTGTTGTTTTTCCCGTGCTTGATGATTGTTCTAACTACGTTAGCTTTTCACCTTGTCGGCGATGGTTTGGCTGAAGCTTTGGATCCAAAATTGAGGAAGTAGGTTATTGCAATGAAAAACAATATACTTTTGGAAGTAAGAAACTTGCACATATCTTTTTCTACCTATGCCGGAACAGTACAAGCAGTAAGAGGTGTAGATTTCTCCCTAAATGTTGGAGAAACTCTTGCAATTGTTGGCGAATCTGGCTGTGGGAAGACGGTAACCGTTAAATCTATCGTGAGATTACTGCCTCAAGATGTTGCAAAAATCCATGGAGATAATGTAGGGATTACTTTAGATGGTGAGGATCTACTAAGTCTTGAAGAGGTAGAGATGTCTCGAGTAAGGGGTAAACGTATTGCCATGATATTTCAGGACCCCATGACTTCTCTAAACCCGACTATGAAAATTGGTGATCAGATCGGAGAGGTGCTTCTAATACATAAGAATGTCTCGAAAAAGGAAGCTAGGCTCCAAGCTCTCGAACTTCTGCAGATGGTTAATATACCTAATGCCGAACAAAGGATAGACCAGTATCCTTTTGAGTTTTCCGGTGGAATGTTGCAGCGGGTCATGATCGCTACTGCAATTGCTTGCGATCCCGAAATTTTGATTGCGGATGAGCCGACTACTGCGCTAGATGTTACAATCCAAGCTCAAATCATAGAGCTAATCAAGAACCTGCAGCGCGAACGGGATATGGGCGTAATACTGGTTACCCACGATTTGGGCGTGGTAGCAAGCATGGCTGATCGGATACATGTAATGTATGCTGGGCAAATAGTCGAGCGTGGGACGGCAGATGAAATATTTTACAGCCCGAAACATCCCTACACCTTAGCTCTGTTGAAATCAGTGCCCAAGCTTACAGAGGACAAGCAAGAACCGCTGTATTCGCTTATTGGGACTCCTCCCGATCTTATAAACCCGCCACATGGGTGTTCATTTGCTCCAAGATGCGAGTTTGCCATGAAGATATGCCGAATTGCCGAGCCGTCACCTACTTTGTTCGGCGGGTATCATGAGTCATGTTGCTGGTTGCATCATCCAAAGGCTAACAAATCTGGCGTTCCTGAAATACTGCTCAGGGAGGTGGTATGAAATGACGGATAGGGAAACGTTGCTTGAGGTACGAAACTTGAAGAAACATTTCAAAATCGGGAGAAAGTCGATTGTAAAGGCGGTAGATGATGTAAGTTTTGACGTCTTCAGGGGCGAAACTTTCGGGTTGGTTGGGGAGTCTGGATGCGGAAAAACTACGTGCGGTAAAACAATATTAGGTTTACATAAGCCTACTGGGGGAGAAGTAATTTATGATGGCATGGACGTTCACGCCCTGGATTCTGATCGAAAGAAGGATTTCACTAAGATAGCTCAAATCGTTTTTCAAGACCCTTATTCTTCGCTGGATCCGCGTATGACGGTTGGGGATATCATAGGAGAAGGTATGGATATCCATCATCTATGCAAAGACAAGGGAGAACGAGAGGAAAGAGTCTTCGATTTGCTTCAGACTGTAGGCCTGAATAGAGAGCATATCAATCGGTTTCCTCATGAATTTTCCGGAGGCCAGCGGCAGAGAATTGGTATTGCACGAGCATTAGCAGTGGAACCGGAGTTTATCGTTTGTGATGAGCCAATCTCAGCCCTCGATGTATCTATACAGGCCCAAATAGTCAATCTTTTAATGCAGCTCCAGAGAGAAAAACAACTAACATATTTGTTCATAACGCATAATCTTGCCATGATAAAATATATTTCGGATAGAGTTGGGGTTATGTATCTTGGCAACTTGGTCGAGTTGGCTGGAAGTAAGCAACTGTATGAAATGCCCTACCATCCTTATACACAAGGATTGCTTTCGTCTGTACCAGTACCTGACCCAAGGATAGAAAGGAGAAAGGAAACGGCTCCGTTACGAGGGGAAATACCCACATCTATAAATCCTCCTCCTGGATGTAGATTTGCGTCCCGATGTGACTATGCTAGAGAAGTATGCTACGAGGTTATGCCTCCACTAATAGAGATTGAAGACGAACATTTTGTAGCCTGCCATTTAATGGCAAGTCCTTAGGGGTCTAGATTATAGAGTGAGGCCGGCCATAGAGCCTGCAACTTGCAGGTTTTTGGGATCAAAGAGAAAACAAAGGGCGTCAAATCTGGAAGTATTACTACTGCAGGGAAATACCTAAAGGGGATTTTTGCTATGGACATGGCACAATAGATGGCACACTTTCCTTCAAAGATTAGGAAATATGGCTTTTGGAGGATATTCTTTATTGATCAAGTCCATATTTGTGTGTAAGATTACCCTAAAGGAGAAATTCTATTATGCTCAATCATGGGATACTGGGATTACTAAACTTCGGGGATATGAGCGGTTGTGGAATCTGCGAAGTTTTTAAGGACTTGTTAAATTATTTTTGTGCAGCACAGACCAGCCAGATTTAGAGTGAACTTGGGGTTTTAGAGAAAAACGGATGGATTGAAAAGCGAACTGTTGAACAAGACGGAAAGCCAAATAAACATACCTGCTGCATTGTAGAGGAAGGACGGAAAGAATTGTTGCGTTGGTTATCAGAGCCATTTGCGGATATGGATATGCGCTCTCCCGCTTTCTTTAATGAAAATCTCTTTTGTGGGCGAACTGCCGATTCCGAACAGCATATATTTTTTAAACAGCTTAATGAAGAATACCGCATTGGGGTAAACGAACTTTCACAGACAGACAACTTAATCAGATTTTATAAAGGAGCTGTTTCTCATAGAAAGAAGGCGCTGTTTTGGCAAATGACCGCTGATTTCGGAAAGTGATATATGCAGATGTATATTGACTGGACAGAAAACTGTCTTTATCTTTTGGAAAGCGCGGAGGAATCACAATGAATATTCTTGTAATAAACGGAAGCCCAAAAGGGGAGCGTAGCAACACGCTTCGGCTTACTAACGCCTTTTTAGAGGGTATTAGTTATGCGAGAAAAGATAATTTGCCCAAAATTGAGAGGCTTAATATCGCACAGATGGATATCAACTCCTGCCTTGGCTGTTTTTCCTGTTGGAAAACCACACCCGGTAAATGTTGTCTTGACGACGATATGCAAATAGTCATTGAAAAGTTGTTATGGGCTGACCTTACAATTTGGAGTTTCCCTCTATACTATTTTAGTTTGCCCGGCAAGTTGAAAACTGTAATTGATCGACAGCTTCCTTTAACGCTACCTTTTATGTTATCTAATGCAGAGGGCGGCGGCCACCCCTCACGATATGATATGAGTAAGAAAAAAACTGTTTTAATTTCTACTTGCGGTTTTTATACAGCAGAGTCAAATTACGATAGTATAATAGCACAGTTTAACAAGATTTGCGGCAAAGGAAACTATACCACTTTATTTTGTGGCCAAGGCGAACTATTCCAAGTGCTGGAATTATCACGCCGCACAGAAGAATATCTTACGGTTGTTCAACAAGCAGGGCAGGAATATATGTCTGGCGGTATAACCAAAGAGACAAATTTGAAGCTGCAAGAATTGCTATTTCCGAGAGATGTTTTCGAGCGTATGGCAGATGCAAGCTGGGGAATATAACAAACTGGCGAAAAGGAAGATTTTTCTCTGGTTTTTACAAAGCAAATGTCGGCTCTTTATAACCCGGCAGCGTATAAAGGAACGGATGTTATTCTGGCTATGGATTATTCGGATATCGGAAAGCGTTATCGCATTATCTTGGGAAAAACGGAGAGCCGTGTTCTTGAACAGTTTACAGAAAAACCTACAACAGTAATTTATACGCCGTTTAGTGTATGGCAATCTATTGCAGCCAGAGAACTTAAGGGTACTGACGTTTTAATGAAGTACTTGTATTCTGTCGAAATCGGTTCCCTTACGTTACCCATTGGTCGTACTGTTGAGAATGGATAGGTCAGATGAAAGGTACTATTTGCTAAAAACAGAGATAATGCGAGCCCGAAATCAGGTCTGGGATGCGGTTAATTCCTCAGCCCGAAATGTGGAGGATGCGTTAGCCCTCTTTGATAAAGCTGCACACAAGGGGAAAACACAATTCAACTAGTCTGGCGTAACATTTGGGTACAAAGAAGTTTTGTAAGTGAGTGACGACACGCCTTTGATCAGTATTTTTGAAAGAAATGCTTCTTTATTGTTTCTGTATTTATTTTGGAACATACAAGCACAAATCCCGTAAGGGCCTTTAAACGCAGGCACATGCTAATAGATCTGACAAAAGCAGCGCAAAACCGTTTCAAAATGAGGAAGTGTACCTCTACTAGGACTATATGCGCTTCCGAGGGGATGTTCCTAGTTTTGGTTTGAGATGCAAAATGCTAATCTCAACCTAGCTGCCTTGATTGAGGTCTTGGAGACCGGGATCGTAAAACTATAAGGGTGTGCAACAAAGAATCGTAGGTCGCAAAATTTACCGACTTCGCAGGGGAAGGACTACTGCGCCCATATCCGACTCAAACAGCGGGCTTATGCTTTATGAACTGCCTGGCGGAGTCAGCTTTTCTGCTTCGGACTATAGCACCAGAAACAGCTAAAGAACTGTTAGGCTCCTTAGCCATCACTCAAAACATAGCGAAAACCTAGATACCATGTTCCAGATGGCGATGCACCCCTCCTTGAAATCTCAATAGAGGTCATTTTTTTGGAGGTTCCATGACAAGAACCCCTGAGCAATATGAGAACTTCTCGAATTCCATGTGATATTCTGACATCTGCTCTCTGAACTCATCGACGACGATGTAGTATTCATCTTCATCCCAAAGATCTGCGTCTTTTCCCATGGCATAGTTCATCTCTTCTAGGGTTTCGGTCATGACATCACCTATTACTATGATGCCTTCGGGGTCTAGACACTTTGCCATGTCAGAGATAAGGACTTTTTTCTCGCAAGGGGTCAGGTGGTGTATGGCGTAGTTGCACAGGACTGCGCTGTAGTCGTGGGTTTTTATGAAATCAGGCAGCCCTTTTGAAAAATCCCAGGTTATGAGAACCGCATCTGGGTTTGCTTGAGCCGCTTCGTTCAACATGTTTTGGGAAAAGTCTACACCAGTCACTGAGTACCCGTTTGCCATGAGCTTTCGGGCAAGTTTCCCTGTCCCTATACCCACATCTAGGAGCTTATGGCCCGGCACGCCTTCTAGGATCTCGCAAACCCGATCCATTATCTTTTCATATGCTGCAAATGGATAACGTTCTTCTTTATCACTCTCGCGCACATCTGAATCGTAGTTAGAAGACCAAGTGTCAAACCCGCTGGCGTCAAGGGTCTTTTTTTCTT
>DGFF01000024.1:45407-47242 GCA_002391545.1 Candidatus Fermentithermobacillaceae bacterium UBA3907
TCATTCGCCTATTCTACTTTTTCAAACTGGTCCTTGGTTGCACCACATACTGGACACACCCAGTCATCTGGAAGGTCTTCGAAAGATGTGCCTGGCGGGATGTTATGTTCAGGGTCTCCCTTTGCAGGATCATACCTGTATCCGCACACAGTGCATTCATATATGTCTCCCATGTCGACCCTCCTTTCATCTTTGATGTAAGTGGGAGCCGTAGGTGGCGTAGTCCCACGTTTTACTTGATGATAATAGGCATAGGTCATGGGTTTGCCATCTCTTAATATCTTTGCGTCGATTACCTCGCCTATGAAAATGGTGTGGGTATTTGCATCTACTTCCTGTATTACCCTGGCTTCTATGTAAGCCAAGGAGTCATCTTCAGTGAGGTACGGTATGCCATTTTCAGTAGTTTCGTACTTCATTCCTTCGAACTTGTCTACATCCCTGCCAGATTTGAACCCAAACTGCCCAATCAGGGAAATAGGGGTTTCTTCAGGCAGCACCGACACTGCGAAAAGCCCGCTTTCTTTGATTAGCCCGTGGGTGAAGTTTTGCTTGTTTATGCTCACAGCCAAAGTCGCGGGCTCGCTGGAAATCTGAAAGACTGTATTGGCTGCCTGACCGTTTATGCGTCCATTGGCCTTAGAAGTTACGACATAGACGCCGTAAGTAATGTTGTGCAGTGCTTTAAGATCCATGTTCAGCCCTCCATTTCAAATAGATTAGAAACTAAGCATCGAGTTAACCTTGTTTTTTCTCCTTCAATACCTCAGCCAACCTTTTGCCGACTTCCTTAAGGTTTTCCAACTCTTTTTCATCGGGAACGTACTGCAAGTTCACAAAAGGTTCAGGAACATCCCATCCCATTTCTTTGAGGATCATTTCCGCCTCCCTAGCACCCTGACCGCCCCAGCCGTAGGAGCCAAATGCAAATCCTATGCGATTCTTAGGGCGCAGTCCTTTCATGTAAGTCAGGAACTCTGCAACAGACGGGAGCATTCCATTGTTGAGAGTAGGACATCCGATAAGAACTAGTCCCGAATCAAGGATCTCTGGGACTACCTGGGATATGTGATTAACTTGAAGGGACTTCATTGTAACGGGCACTCCGCTTTCTTCCAACCCCTCCCTCAGAGCCAGGGCCATTTTTTCTGTAGAACCCCACATGGTGTCGTATACGATAAGGGCTTTGTGGTCTGCTTGATTGCTAGCCCATTTTCGGTAGTATTTCACGATCGTAGGTATGGAAGATCGCCAGATAAGACCATGGCTAGGCGCAATGATGTCTATGGGCAGGTTTTCTACTACCTCTAGAGCTTTTAGTACCTGGTCACCATAGGGAAATACTATGTTGGCGTAGTAAGAAGCTGCGTTTTCTAGCACAATATCCAGGCCAAGTTCATCTACAAACCTCTCTACGCTTGCTATGTGCTGACCAAAAGCGTCGTTTGAAAAGAGAAGTTTTTCTTGAGGTACATATGTCACCATGTTGTCAGGCCAGTGAACCATAGGAGTTTCGACAAACTTAAGAGTTCTGGAACCAATGCTCAGTTCGTCCCCTGACTTTACTATGACATAGTCCCACTCTTTTTTGTAATGACGCTCCAAGCCGCGTTTGCCCTTAGCGTTGGTTATGATCTTGGCTTTAGGAGCCATCTCCATAATCTTAGGTACACTTCCTGAATGGTCCATTTCTACGTGGTTTACCACCACATAGTCGATCTTTTGAGGATCTATGACAGAGGCGATCCTCGACAACATTTCGTCGGCCAAATAGTGTTTTACAGTATCTACCAAGACGACCTTGTCGTCTATAATTAGGTACGAGTTATATGTAG
>DGFF01000002.1 GCA_002391545.1 Candidatus Fermentithermobacillaceae bacterium UBA3907
TGATGGGCCACTTTTCTTTCTGGAGGTGTGTTGCTCACCGGAAGTGGCTCACGCCGTAGGCCACTTTTCTTTCTGGAGGTGTGTTGCTGACTGAAAGTGGCTCACGCCGTAGGCCACTCTTCCTTCTTAAGGCGTGCTCCTTTATCAAAGGTGGCCTATGTAATAGGCCACTTCCTCACTAAAAACAGTTCATGTCATCTCCGTTGCCGATACCCAGTACCAGTCGAGAATACACTCGCCTATTGAAGCAGGTAAATTCGCCCACTCTATGGAAATTAACACACAAAAGAAAATTCTCCTATATGAATATAAAAACCGGTGTTTATTAGCATTGGTGGAAGAAAAGAGATGGTACTATGGC
Organism: Candidatus Fermentithermobacillaceae bacterium UBA3907; assembly: GCA_002391545.1. Lineage (GTDB taxonomy): Bacteria > Bacillota > Sulfobacillia > Fermentithermobacillales > Fermentithermobacillaceae > UBA3907. The sequence goes on from DGFF01000002.1 coordinate 362, forward strand.
TTCATCTGAAGAAAGTTTAAACTGTTGGCGCTCGATTATACATAAAGGGCGCGTTACCTCTACATACAAAATGGCACTTGGCTTCGCTATAGCGCGACTGGTCGAAGAAGGGAAAAGGCAAGTTTCTATGGAAGAACTTGCCCGACTTTTCTTTGAAATCTATCTTGAACGACTTAAGTATGATATGCCCCAGAACTCCAACCCCGCTCAACTTACTGTGGTTGAACAAGCTATCAATAAGTACAAAGAAGGTTCATTTACCGAGGAAGAGGCCATACATGCTATCGAAAAAGAGGGGTTCACGTACGTTTTAGATGCATTTCACCGGTTGCCTGAAGGCGAGTCTCCCATTAAGTTTTATCACCGCACTGGATTGGGCATAATGCTGACTGATGCTGCGTACAGAGTATTTTGGTCATCAGAGAAGGATTATGTTATGTGTGAGATGGACGCAAGGTGGAGCGAATTGGAGGAGGGCTTTGCTCGCAAGAGCCTAGGGAGTAACGTACTAACATGGGTGGCGAGCAACAAGTCGGCGACCGGGGCAGATAGCCTTGGGTGGTGCAGGGCTAACGCTTCGGAAGGCTCTATTACCCATATTGGAGATGGCGTGAGAGACTTTGCAGATAGAATTGCCAGTGACCTTTCAGCCGGATACAAAGTGGCACTAGGTTTTGAACATCCTTTGTACATAGATGTCCCCAAGAATCCAGATCAAAAGGCCATATTTCTAGAAAAAGAAAGTAGTGTGGCCCAGGGTCCACGTTCTGAGCGGCGCTTTGGTTGCTCGCCGAGGAGCACCTTTGCCCCCGGTCTTTCTGAAACCGCATGGGTACTTGAGAAAGTAAGAATCGGAACGGCACGAGAGATCACTCCCGCATTTGGGTGGCGGCGCTTCATAGACGCAAAAGGCAATCTGTTCATCTGGGAAGCATTAATAACGAGCGACAAAAGAAATTGGCAGACAAGCACCAATGCAGAACTGGCTGCTCGCTCATTTCTTAGACTATATCCGCGGATGCCCGTGCCAGAGATATCCGAAGGTAGCGTTCCTTTTTCTTTGGCGGCAGCTGCATTGATGTGGGCAGGTTTTCCCGTAAGCAGAGAAGCTCTTTACTCACCATGTGTGACGGTGAAAGCAAGTTAATCAGGAGGGATTTTAATGTATGAAAAGGCGAATGCAATTTGCAGTTTGTTGGAAGAAGCCACGATCGCAGAACTACAAGAAATGATGACGTCAGGTGAACTGACGTCTAGGGACTTAGTAAAGGCGTACATATTGCGTATAGGTCTTTACGATAAAAATGGACCCAAGATCAACTCGGTTTTGGAACTTAACCCGGAAGCATTGTTTATCGCGGAAGCGCTCGATGTAGAAAGACAGAAAAAAGGACCTAGAGGTCCTCTTCACGGTATACCTGTTTTGGTCAAAGACAACATTGATACCGACGATATGATGCATACAAGCGCCGGTTCTTTAGCTCTAGAGAATTCCTACGCGCCAGATGACGCTTTTATCATAAAGAAGCTGCGAAAAGCGGGAGCAGTTATTCTAGGAAAAGCCAACATGACTGAATGGGCGAATTTTATGACAGAGAATATGCCCAACGGATTTAGTTCTCGAGGTGGACAGGTGAGAAATCCGTATGGTCCAGGCATATTCGATGTTGGCGGTTCAAGTTCTGGATCAGGAGCGGCTGTAGCCGCAAATTTTTGTTCAGTCGCTATAGGGACTGAAACCTCAGGATCCATTCTCAATCCGGCTTGTAACAACTCTGTGGTAGGGATCAAACCCACTGTGGGCCTTGCAAGCCGTACAGGCGTGATTCCAATCTCCCATGTGCAAGATACTCCCGGACCCTTGGCAAGGACTGTTGAAGATGCAGCTATCCTCTTGGGAGCAATCGCAGGTGTCGATGAAAACGACGTTGCTACTTGGTCTAACTGCAGTAGAATTTATGACGATTATACGCAGTTTTTAGGTAAAGATGGTCTCAAGGGAGCTCGAATTGGCATTCCAACGTCCTTTTTAGAAAAACTTGATGAGGAGCAACGCAGAATATTCACTGATGTACAAGAGGCCGTGAAAGAGGCAGGGGCCATTATCGTAGAGGTAGATATGCCGCCTCCTCAGCCATGGCAATCACGAAGTCTAGTGTACGAATTCAAACCGAGCATAAACAGATACTTGTCTCGCTTGTCGCCTAACGTGCCTATTCATTCGCTCAAGGAACTAATCGAGTTTAACAAGGGTAAACCGGCAAGAATGCTCAAGTATGGCCAGACTGTATTGATTGAGTCTGAGCAAACCAGCGGCACCCTAACGGAACCTGAGTACATTCAAGGAAGGCTCAAGGAGGAAGAAGAGTCTAGGCAGGAAGGGATTGACCGCGCATTGAAACAAAGCGGAGCAGATGCTCTCTTGTTTCCCGGTCTGATGAATGCGGCAATCTCTGCCAGGGCAGGGTATCCGTCTATTTCAGTTCCTGCAGGGTACACAGGATCAGGCCGCCCTGTAGGCGTCACCTTTGCAGGAGGAGCCTATTCAGAGCCTGTGCTTATTAGATTTGCGTATGCGTTTGAGCAGATCACAAAAGTGAGGAAGCCGCCCAACTTGGACGTTCCTGAGATTTAGGTTAAATTAAGCAGGTTGTGTCTTGAAATTGCAGGTTTCTATGAACCGTTCAAATGCTTTTTTACCTGAAAGGTCTCGTTTGAACACGCCTGCGTCTGAAAGAACACATATAAATTTTTGACCAACTGACGATTTCAAAACTTGATCAGCTTCGTCAGAAGATAGGTTATTGCCATAATGGGTCACTAGTTCATCTATCCAATGTTTGTGTTTATACAACATATGTTTTTCGTTTTGCTCATGGCTGCTGTGATTCTCAGAATCCCAATGGGGCACAGGTATTTCGCCGCAAAGAATCTTTTTTATTTCCTTCAGTTCTTTATCAAGCCGACCCGGGAGAATCGCCAATCCCATGGCTTCGATTAAGCCGATGTTTTCTTTTTTGATGTGATGGAGTTCTTCTCTAGGATGAAATATACCGTAAGGACGGGAGGGCGTAGTCCTGTTGTTTCTCAGGATCAAGTTCAGGACGAAATTTCCCTGGGGCTCTTTCCTTAAAGTGACAGTAACATCGTTGTGGGGTACTTTTTCCGCATTCCCGCTGCTCATAGTGGTGCCGAGTCTGGTACAACCTTCTTCACCTTGGGTTAAAGTAAACGGAATTATATCTGCGCTTCGATCTTCATATGTCTTCCATGTTTCGATTATGAGGGAACCGAGTTGAATCAGGGATTCTCTGTCTTGTCCTTCCAGCCTTATAACAGACATGGGCCACTTTACAGTGCCTGCTTTTATTTGTGGAAACTCAGGATGGGTGAAAGCACATTCCAAAGGCGCCAAATCCAAAGGGAAAATTGTACGGCCACCTTGGTAGTGGTCATGAGTTAGAATAGATCCTCCCACGATAGGGAGTCCTGCGTTGGATCCCAAGAAGTAGTGGGGGAATCCTTCGACGAAATGGAACATGCGCACTAACGCCCCCTGGTCAACTGCAAGGGGCCTATGCTCCTGGCTTAACAAGATACAATGTTCGTTGTAGTAGACGTAAGGGGAGTATTGAAAATACCATTGCTCTCCGCCTAGAACTAAAGGGATGACCCGCAGATTCTGTCTGGCCGGGTGGTCAATTCTCCCGCTGTATCCTACGTTTTCAACGCACAACTCACATTTTGGGTAATTGCCTGGCTCAATTTTCAAACCTTCTGCTATATCTCGAGGGTCTTTTTCTGGTTTTGACAGATTAATAGTTATGATCAAGTTTCCAAATTCTGTAGGTGCAAGCCACTTATAGTTTTTCCCGATTCTATCTGTTCTAATGTAGTTTGACGCTTTGCACAGAGCGTAGAAATAGTCTGTAGCTTTTCTTATACCATCTTCTTCGGTATCTCGGAGTTGTGAGAAATGCCTAATCACTTCGGATTGTCTGGGAGTTAAGATGCCCATCACTCGCGTATCAAAAAGGTCTCTATATGCGATGGTATTGCGGGGTACCAGCCCTGTCTGGAATGCGTAATCTGTTATATCATTGAGGATTTCTGCTAAAACCGGTTCTCCTTGAGTTCGGTCACGATTTTCTTGCTCTTGCCCTAAGTCTACTTTCAAAAGGTCAGCAAGTTCGTTTCTTTTTTGGATGTAATCTGGCTCTTCTATAAGGCCGCTTTTGATGGCATATCTTAGCAAACTATCGATAGATGTTACTATATTTGAGATTTCCATTTACAACCTATCCCCTTGTTTGCGATTACTAAGGAAAGAGCCTTTTAGTCTACATGGTCTCTTTTAATTTGCTCCTCTATTAAATAATAGCAGAACCTAATTACTAGATGCTCAACCTAACTAGTTGCGCAAACTTCTACCACCTCATTTTTACTGCTCGCTAATACGCACCTAGTGTATTCCTTCTAATGCTGCCTTTTTCAAACGCTCTGAAAACAAATAAACACACCAAAAAGAGAAGAAAAGAGCATACCAGGAAAAAGGGTCATGGGAATATCAACTGTGCGTTCTAACTCATGCCCATCAGGGGTAATGACCTGGAAAAGCATTATCCGAGGCTCTGTAGTTGGGTCTTCT
>DGFF01000123.1 GCA_002391545.1 Candidatus Fermentithermobacillaceae bacterium UBA3907
AGATGTGTATAAGAGACAGAGCCTATCTTACTCCAACACCACTTACATAGTGCCTGACATCGTAGTGAAGAAGATAGAAAATGATTTCATTGTGATACTCAACGATGCTGCTTTGCCTGCTATAAGGTGGAACCCGTATTACAAGAGATTACTGTTGGAGGGGGAGCGTGAAACCAGGGATTATCTCAATAATAAAGCAAAAAGGGCATACTACCTTGCAAAGAGCATTGAGCAAAGAAGGATAACCATATCGAAAGTCATGGGTAGCATATTGAAACGTCAGAAACGTTTCTTTGCTGAAGGACCTGAACATCTTGAACCTATGACTCTCAACGATATAGCAGAGGAACTTGGAATTCACCCTTCTACTGTGTCGAGGGCAGTATCAGGCAAGTATGTAGAAACTCCTTTCGGGTTGTTTCCCTGCAAGATGCTTTTTAGCCCTGGGGTAGGAGCACGAGGTGAGGAGGTTTCTCAATACAACATCAAAAAAGGCATTGAAGAAATAGTTAGCCAAGAAGATCCGAGGAACCCTCTTACCGACGATCAAATCAGGGAAGTTTTATCTGAAAGCGGAATTGATATCGCAAGGCGTACTGTAGCTAAGTATCGTTCTCAACTAGGTATCCCGGCTTCAAACCGGAGGAAGAGGTTGTGACGCTCCGTTTAATACCTTCCAATGACCTTCAAGTAAAGTTTTTTGTAAATGCGAATCCATTGTTATGGTAGAATTCATAATAGATTTATTGTTAACTAAAGGTTGCAATTGAGGTGGTGCTAGTGATTACCATAAAAAAGGTTTTCGGAGGCGTAGATGTTCCGGGCAAGAAGGAACTGTCTAAAGATTGTCCCATAGAGTTTGCTGGAATTCCTGGGGAAGTTGTGCTTTTTTTATCTCAACATACGGGTGCTCCGTCGAACCCTATTGTTAAACCTAAAGACAAAGTATTGAGGGGTCAGATGATAGCTGAGCCCCAAGGAACGGTGAGCGCCGCTTTGCATGCGCCGACTTCGGGAGTTATAAAGGCTATAGAACCTAGGTTTCATCCTGTGCAAGCGCGAATGGCAGATGCGATTATTTTGCAGCCTGACGGAGAACATGTTTCTGACGAGAGCGTAAAACCACTGGCGTCCGATTTGGAGGATCTTACACCTGAAGCAATTAGAACAATTGCTAGACAAATGGGACTTGTAGGTCTCGGCGGGGCAGCTTTTCCTACCGCTGTAAAACTAGCTCCTCCTGAAAACAAACCTATAGATACGTATCTTTTGAACGGCGCAGAATGCGAGCCTTACCTGACGGCTGATCAAAGATTGATGACAGAAGAAGCTGAAAAGGTCATCTTTGGGTTTAGGGCCTTTATGAAAGCTTCGGGGGCGTCTAGAGGGATAGTTTGTATAGAGGATAACAAGCCTGATTCTATTGAAGCCATGAAGCGCGCTATACAACCGTATAGCGAGATCGAACTAGCTGTGCTTACTTCTCGTTACCCGAGGGGAGGAGAAAAACAACTCATTCAAGCGGTCCTAGGCAGAGAGGTGCCTCCACCTCCCGGACTTCCCCTTGATGTAGGGGTCATTGTTTCAAATGTGGGTACTGCTTATGCTATGGCAGAGAGCATTTTGGAAGGTTTGCCCCTAATCGAAAGGATTGTGACCGTTACAGGTGAAGGAGTGGCAAAACCATCTAATTTCAAAGCTCTTATAGGTACTCCCTTGTCGTTTCTAATTGACAAGGCGGGAGGTTTCAACGGTACTCCTCGAAAGGTTATAATGGGTGGGCCTATGATGGGCGCAGCTCTTAGAGATACAAACGTTCCAATTGTAAAAGGCACGTCAGGGATTCTAGTATTTAATGTAGACCAGGTTGTAGAGGAGCCGATTCTACCGTGCATACGTTGTGGAAAGTGTGTTGATGTATGTCCCATGCGTATACAGCCCTTGTGGATAGCTGCTTATTCAGAGAGAGGACTTATGGAACAGGCAGAGAATGCTCGGGCTATGGATTGTTGCGAGTGCGGTGCATGTGCGTTTGCCTGCCCAGCAAAGCGGCCATTGGTCCAATGGATAAAGCTGGCAAAGGCTGAAATTACGGCGATGAGAAGAGCCTGATGAGTTTGTTGCCATGCAAGAAGAGACGGAGGTATTGAGATGGACGATAAACTACTCATAACACCGGCGCCCCATATAAGTAGCGTTAAGACTGTAAGAGGGATCATGTTAGATGTGGTAATATCTCTTCTTCCTGCTACTTTGGCTGGGATAATTATATTTGGGATCAGATCTTTGCAGCTGGTACTCGCTTCTGTGATTGCCGCTGTTGCCGCCGAAGCGATTTATCAGAAGGTTGCGAAAAAACCTGTAACTGTGAACGATATGTCTGCAGTTGTAACAGGGCTTCTTCTGGCGTTGACTTTGCCCCCTGATGCTCCTATATGGATACCTATCATAGGGTCCGCGTTCGCAATTATCGTCGCGAAGCAGATATTTGGTGGTTTAGGTACTAATTTTGTAAACCCTGCCCTGGCTGGAAGAGCTTTTATAGTAGCTGCTTGGCCTTTGCATATGACTCAAGACTGGCTAAATCCGATGACCCATGATGCAATTACAGGTGCTACGCCTTTGGCTGTCTTCAACAATACAGGCACCACTAGCTTGGGGGTTAAGGATTTGCTTCTAGGTTTGAGAGCAGGTTCCTTAGGGGAAACGTGTATAATTGCCCTTTTGGCTGGGGGGATATACCTGATAGCCCGAGACGTAATTGACTGGAGAATTCCCGTCGGGTACCTGGGAACTCTCGCCTTGGGCACTTGGATTTTTGGGAGCCCTAACGGGTTTTTCCAAGGGGATTGGCTAAGCGGTATATTGCTTGGTGGAGCTGTCTTAGGTTCCATTTTTATGGCTACAGATTACGTGACTTCACCTGTTACTCCTACAGGGCGGTTTTACATGGGGGTCGGAGCTGGAATTATAACGTTGCTAATAAGGGTGTGGGGCGGTTATCCTGAAGGAGTTACTTATGCTATCTTATTTATGAATCTAGTTACGCCGCTTATAGATAAGTATGTAGTGCCAAAGTATTACGGTTACATGCATGATATTCAGGCCAGAAAAGCTGCTGCAGGAGGTGGAACTAAATGAAAGAATCCAAATCATCTCTGGGCTTTGATTTTATAAAAGGGTTTATACAAGAAAACCCTACTTTTGCACTGGCCATAGGAATGTGTCCTACCCTAGCCGTTACTACTAGCGTGGTTAACGGTTTCTGGATGGGCATTGCAGTGCTATTTGTACTGACTTTTGCCAACGTATTTGTTTCCCTTCTTAGAAATTTCATACCTGACGAAATAAGGATTCCAATATTTGTAATACTAATTGCGACTCCAGTTGTAATCGTAGAGTTAGTGATGAAAGCATATCTTCCTGCCATTTATGAAGTTTTAGGCATTTTCGTTCCGCTTATAGTGGTAAACTGCATCATCATAGCCCGTGCTGAGGCTTTTGCGTACAGGAATCCTGTCATGAATTCCCTTATGGATGGCCTTGGGATAGGCGCTGCGTTTACTGTAAATCTCATGATCGTAGGGGGTATAAGAGAATTTTTGGGCACTGGCCAAATTGTCTTTGGAAGCGCTGCGTTTCCTTCAGTGCCTTTTTTCGAACCTGCTGCCGTTATGCTGACGCCACCGGGCGGATTTATAACGTTAGGGATTTTAATGGCCCTTTTCAATGTGACCATAGGGGCTAAAGGGAAAACAAATGATTAAAACAGTTTTACTGAATGAGATCTCTAAAGGGGAGGGATCTACGTGTCGATCATAGCCATAATAATAGGTGGAGTTCTCGTCAACAACTTTATTTTCATGCAATACCTAGGCATATGTCCTTTCATAGGTGTTTCACAGAATTTAGAAACTGCAATGGGGATGTCAGGGGCAGTAGTGTTTGTGATGACCATAGCGTCTGCGGTTACAGCCGCATTTGAACAGTTCGTGTTAGCCAGGTTTGGGCTAGAGTACTTGAGAACGATCGCGTATATACTTGTTATAGCCGCTTTTGTGCAATTGGTAGAGATATTTATGAAAAAGACGTTGCCTGGATTGTACAAAGCTTTGGGTATATACCTTCCTCTGATTACTACCAACTGTGCAGTTCTAGGTGTTACCATGTTGAACGTAAGGCAGGGGTACGGTATTTTAATGAGTACTATAAATGGGTTTGCTGGCGCCCTTGGCTGGAGTTTGGCCATAATCATATTTGCTGGCATAAGAGAAAGATGGCAGCTTATGGATATTCCTCCTGCACTGGAGGGTTTCCCGCTGGCTCTTATATCAACGGGACTTATGTCTTTGGCATTTCTGGGTTTTGTAGGATTGTTCAAAGGTTTGTTTTAACAAAAGGAGGGGCTACTGTTGCTTAATGCGATTATTGCGTTAGGAATAGCTGGTCTTGTCTTCGGCGCTATGTTGGCCCTGGCTGCTGAGAAGTTCAAGGTTGAACAGGACCCAAGAATGCTGGAGATTTTGAATGTACTGCCAGGTGCTAACTGTGGCGCATGTGGTTTTCCAGGTTGTTCAGGGTTAGCAGAGGCAATAGCTCGCGGGGAAGCCCCTGCAAACGCGTGCGTCCCAGGTGGAAAGGCTGCCGCAGAGGCCATTTCTAAAATCATGAACGTTGACGTCGCTGAATCTATGTCCGAAGTTGCAGTGGTATATTGTCAAGGCCATGAACATAATGCTGAGATTAGCGCACAGTATCATGGGGTCACCAGCTGCAAAGGTGCAAACATGTTAGGTGGGCATAAGAGTTGTGCCTATGGGTGTTTGGGTTTTGGGGATTGTGTAAAAGCGTGTCCTTTTGGGGCAATGTACATGTCTGAAGAGGGGTTACCTGTCGTTATTAAAGAAAAGTGCACAGGTTGCGGTGCCTGCGCAAAAGCGTGCCCCAGAGGGATTATTGATCTGGTTCCTCCAGACAAAGACGTACATATTCTGTGCAGATCTTTCGACAAAGGACCCTCGGTTCGGAAATATTGCAAGGTTGGTTGTATTGCCTGCCAGTTGTGTGTGAGGTCATGTCCACAGGAAGCCATATCTATGGATAAGGGTACTTTAGCCAAGATCGATTATTCCCTTTGCGACAACTGTGGGATTTGTGCAACCAAGTGTCCTACTGGAGCTATTCGTGATGAAAGCGCGGTCAGTCGAGAAGAGGTAAGCGCCTAGTTTGACTAATTGCTAGTAGTTCCGCAGGGCTTGCGTGCTTTTTGGAATGGGTTTGCAGGCGTAGCTAATGTGCAAATCTGGATATGATGTGGATGATACCCACAAATTAGGGGGCTCAAGGTTATGAGGAGACAAACCAGCACTTGGGTATGGGTGGTAGGCCTTTTGGCCGGCGCAATTGTAGGAAGTGTGATCGGTGAGGCCCTCTCAGGATTAGTGCCGCTTTTGGCCAAAGGGTTTGCCATAGGAATACAGCCACCTTTTCATGTGGATCTTAACGTAATTTCTCTTACTTTAGGATTCACTGTACATCTGAATATGGCAGGTGCGATATTGGTCCTTATTCTAGTTTTGTTCTTCGGGCGGTGAGGAAATTGCAGCTGATTCTGGCTTCTAGCTCACCGAGACGAAAGGAACTGCTAGAAGCGATAGGAATTGAACCGTTAATTATTCCTTCAGGTTTTGATGAGAGAAGCATCAATACAGAAGGAGTTTCACCCGAAAGACTTGTACGAACTTTTGCGGTGGAAAAGGCGAAAAAGGTAAGTCGTGAGCATCGGGACAGTTTGGTTTTGGGTGCAGATACAGTTGTTTACCTAAACGGAGAGATTTTAGGAAAGCCTCGGGATCGAGTTGAAGCCGCACGAATGCTGCAGAAATTGTCAGGACGAACCCATAGAGTTTACACAGGAGTGGCTTTGTATGAGCCTGTAACTGGAGATATCATCTCGGATGTGGATTGCTCCTACGTAACTTTCAAAGAGTTGGATTCTGATGAAATAAATTGGTACGTTGAAACAGATGAACCCATAGGAAAAGCCGGCGGATATGCGATTCAAGGTAGAGCTACCATATTTATCACTAGAGTTATTGGAGATTACACAAGTGTGATTGGGCTTCCTATGCCCAAATTCTACGAAATCTTGAAGAAGATTGGCATTGAACTTAGAAGTCTAATCTCATAAGGGAATACTTGGGAATGGCTGCGAAGGAATAATAGGAGGTTTTTGCCATTACCCTTGATAAATTGACAATCAAAGATTGGCCAGAACAAGAAAAACCGAGGGAGCGGTTGTTCTCCCTTGGCCCCTCTGCGCTTTCAGATGCAGAACTTTTGGCGATTTTGCTAGGCACAGGTAATAGGGAAGAGACGGCGCTTGATTTAGCTAAACGCTTATTGAGCTGGGGAATGAACGAGTACGGTCGCGGATTAGAGTTTCTAAAGGAAAGCTCGTTAGAAGAACTTATGTCTCTACAAGGCATCGGACCTGCTAAAGCAGCAAGGCTTAAAGCGTGTCTCGAGATTGCAAAGCGGTTAAATAAATTAGACGATTACAACGCTAAATCTGTGTTTCTAAGAAGTGGAAAAGATGTGTATGACCTAGTAAGGGAAGATATGGAGGAGTTAGATAGGGAACATTTTTGCATTATTATGCTCAATGTGAGAAATCAGGTTATCGCAAGAGAAGTAGTTTCGGTGGGTGGGTTGAATGCAGCCATAGTGCATCCGCGGGAAATATTTAAGAATTGCATAAAAAAGAGCGCTGCCGCAGTTATCCTTGTGCACAACCATCCGAGCGGCCAACCTGATCCGAGCGATGAAGATATTGCGGTAACCAAAAGGGTTATAGAAGCAGGTAGAATTGTTGGAATAGACGTGCTAGATCATGTAATAGTTGGGCATGGTCAATACATCAGCATGAGGGAGTCTTTTGCCAGCTGGTTTAAATGGTAAATGGTTAGTTCATTGTTGCGACTGAGAGGAGAGTGAAGGAAGGTGCAATGGCTTCACAATTATTTCACCAGGGATATTGGTATGGATCTAGGTACTGCAAACACTTTGGTTCACGTTCGTGGCCGTGGAATAGTGCTGGTTGAGCCTTCTGTAGTGGCTATTCACGCAGACAGCGGAGAGATTCTGGCAGTTGGGACCGAAGCCAAGCAGATGATTGGAAGAACTCCTGGTAATATAATAGCTATGAGACCGATGAAAGATGGAGTAATTGCTGATTTTGATGTAACCCAGGCTATGATGCACCACTTTATTAGAAAAGCTTACAGAAAAGGTCTTTTTAAACCCAGAGTCATTGTAGCCGTCCCTTCAGGATGTACAGAAGTCGAGAGAAGGGCAGTGCTGGATGCGGTGTTGAGAGCAGGAGCGCGAGAAGCTTATACTATAGAAGAACCTATGGCTGCTGCCATTGGCGCAGGACTCCCTGTGAACGAACCTACTGGAAATATGATCGTAGATGTAGGCGGAGGAACAAGTGAAGTAGCGGTTATATCTCTTGAAGGTATTGTGGCCTCTCGGTCCATAAGGGTTGGCGGAGACGAAATGGATGAAGCGATTATAAACTACGTAAAGCGAGGATACAATTTGCTCATAGGTGAAAGAACGGCAGAAGAAGTAAAGATAACCATTGGATCTGCGTATGAACTTAATCCTGAAGAAACCATTGAAGTACGGGGAAGAGATTTGGTAACAGGTTTACCTAGGACTGTTACCATTGATTCACAGGAAATACGCAAAGCCCTTTCTGAACCGGTGCACGCAATTCTCGATAGCATAAAAGAAACTTTGGAAAACACTCCACCAGAGCTGGCTGCAGATATTATGGATAGGGGTATAGTTATGACAGGCGGAGGTTCTATGCTAAAAGGACTGGATAAATTAGTGAGCGAAGAAACAGGCATGCCTGTGCACACAGTTGACGAACCTATGTATGCCGTAGTTCGGGGGACCGGTAAAGCCCTTGAAGAGATCGAAACCCTGCGAAAAGTTTTGGCTTCGTCCAAGCGGTGAAGAGAGAGGATGACACTAGGTGAGGCGGCTATTCCCCTACAAGAAAGTGGTTCTTGCAATAGTCCTCGTGGCCGCCTCAGTTTTGCTGATGAATATTACAGGCAGTTCTGAGGGCGCTCCTTCGTTTTGGGAAAGGCTTTTTTGGAAAGGCATCGAGCCATGCGTCAACTTATTTTCTGCGGTGAGGGATACAGTAACAGACTATGCAGTTTTATTGGAATCAAAACAGGAACTTATGGAGCAAAATGAAGAACTAAAAAGAAGAGTGGCTTCTCTGGAACTTCTTTTAGCCCAGCTGCAGGAGGTACAAGAAAGGAATCAGAGGCTCGAAGAGCTGCTTCAATTTAGAGAGCAATTGGAAGGGGAATATAAAGGCGCCTATGTAATAGGGAGAAACCCTAGTAAATGGTTTTCTGCAGTTACCATTGGACTGGGGGAGGAAGATGGTTTAAAAGTAAACGCACCTGTGCTTTCGAAAAGTGGTCTTGCAGGACGAATTATAAAGGTAGACCAGAGCCAAGCGCAGGTACTTTTGCTTACAGATCCTGAAAGCGGTGCAGGCGCCTTGGTTTCAAGATCTCGTGATTACGGTGTAGTGGTAGGTGGCGGCGGGCCTAAGACGTTAACTATGACGTTTTTCTCCAAAGATGTTGATGTGAAGGTAGGAGATGTAATCGTCACTTCAGGTATAGGTACTTTGTATCCTGAAGGATTGCTCATAGGTAAGGTCATCGAAGTGTACATACCGCAACCTGGTTTAGTTAAAGAGTGTCGTATCAGACCTGCAACTGATTTTGAACACCTAGAAGAAGTGCTGGTGATGATAAAGTGACCAAGAGAGACATAGCCCTGGTTTTTATATCCATTCTCCTGGCTCTTTTGACTCTCAGCGTGAAATATGTATATCTAGGAGGATTAGGCAGGCCCGATTTGACATTGGGGTTAGTTTGCGCGGTTGGGTGGACGTGTTCATGGCCTGTAACTTTGATTACTGCATTTGCAGTTGGCATTATCCAAGACTTGCTCATTGGCAGGTATATAGGTCTTTCTGCTTTATCCCTTTTGGTTGCGGCTATGACCATGTCGGGAATGCGGGGACCTTTGAATCCGGAATTGGCGTTGTCACCTGTTCTGGCAGGGGCATTGTCAGCCTTAACAAGTGACTTTGCAGCATATTTAGGGCTTCTATTGGTAAAAGCAGCGGTTGAGTGGGGGTTTTTTCTTAGAGGCATTTTATATTTCGACGTAATTTGGAATGTAGTGGCAGTACTGCCTTTTTGTCTTTTGATTAGTTGGATTTCGTCGCAATTAGCGGAGGTGTGGCCTGAACTTCCAGGGGAAAAGGAAGGCCGTGTATAGCTATGAAAAGTAAGTATAGAGAGGTAACGGACCCATCCAAACGCCTTTCTCAGAAAGACACGAAGAGGATAAGGAACGTAGTGCTATCTATAATAGTGCTCAGTTTCTCAGTGTTGTGCTTACAATTATTCAATTTGCAGATCGTAAGCGGGGAAAAGTACAGGGCCATGTCGGAGAACAACTACCTGAGGATAACGCCCATACCCGCGCCTCGTGGAGATATAATTGACTGCAAAGGCAACATCTTAGCAACTTCCAGGCCTACGTTTACAGTGTTTTACTGGTACTTAGACGAGGCAAAAGCTGAAGAAACATTGCCTAGGCTGTCTGAAATACTAGATATGGAGCTTGAGCAGATAGAAAAGAAAGTTCAACAATATGCAGGTAGATATTATCAACCCATACCTATAGCTAAAGACATCTCTCCCGAAATATACATACGTATTGCCGAAGATGCTCCAAATCTTCCTGGAGTATTTATTGAGCCTCAGCCAATTAGGTATTACCCTCAAGGAAGTCTTATGAGTACAACCCTAGGTTACGTTGGAGAAATCAGCCAGTCCCAGTTGGCGGATGCACAATGGGCGGACTACAAGATTGGGGATATTTTGGGACAGGAAGGTCTGGAAGCGTACTACGAAAAAGTGTTAAGGGGCAAGGATGGCGGATACCAGGTTGAGGTTGACTATAGGGGCAGACCTACAGGAAGCGATCTTGGTCCCGGTACAGAGCCGCAGCCTGGAAAAACTGTGCAACTTGAGATAGATTGTGATCTTCAACGTGCAGTTGAAAATGCTCTTTTAGAAGCGCTGGAAAAAAGTGAAACTGCTAAAAGCGCTGCGGCTGTAGTGTTGGATGTGAAGACTGGAGGAGTGAAAGCAATAGGGTCGGTCCCAGGTTTCGATGGAAATATGCTTATTTCGGGTATTTCTGCTCAAGAGTTGGATGAAAAAATATCTTCAGATGAGTGGCGGTTTGCCAATTTGGCGATAACTGGTCTTTACACGCCTGGTTCCGCTTTCAAAGTGGTCACGGCTGTGGCCGCTTTGGCAGAAGGAAAAACTACTGAATCCGAGATGTTTTTTGATCCTGGATATCATCCCATGGTTCCGAGCCTTGTTTGCCATAGGCGAGGAGGACATGGGTACGTAAACATAGTAGATGCTTTGGCAGTATCCTGCAATACATATTTCTACGAGATGGGCAGGCGTTTGGGAGTAGACGCAATTGCGAAGTACGGTCGAGTTATGGGTCTTGGGGCGAAGACGGGGATAGATTTGTTCGGGGAAAACTACGGTACGTTACCGACTACAGAATGGAAAGAAAAAGCTTATGCCGAAGGTAGGGTAGCTCAACCCCAATTTCTCCTATCAGAGCACATGATGGCTGGCATGGGACAGGTTTTCCACCTTTACACTCCCATTCAGATGGCTTCAGTAGTTCAGTGTATCGCCAATGATGGCGTAAGGATGAAGCCAAGGTTAGCAGCAAAAATCTTGGATTCTGATTACAATGTGATTGAAGAGATAGAACCTGAAATCTCAGCTGTTTTGGATGTAGGACCAGATGTACTTGATACGGTTAGGGAAGGGATGCTCAAGGTCACTTCGGACCCAAGGGGTACAGCTTACTGGGTTTTTTATAATGTTCCATTTGAAGTAGCAGGGAAAACAGGAACAGCCCAGAATCCTCTTGGTGAAGATCATGCTTGGTTTATAGGGTTTGCCCCATTCGACGAACCTGAGATAGCCTTGGCAGTGGTGGTGGATCAAGGGGGTTCTGGATCAACAGTCGCAGGACCTGTGGCGAGGGAAATATTTGAATCATATATGATGTTGAAGTATCCGCCACAGGTGGAAGTAGAGGTCGAGCCAGACCAAACTAGGGAGGAGCATTGAAATGGCCGAAAAACCAGATCTCTTATTTAGAGGGACAAAGAATGGCCTTCACCTTGTGCTAAATGGGACTAAGGATTTTAACGTTTTGAAAGCGAAACTCAAAGAACATTTGAACAGGGCAGACAAGTTTTTTCAGGGGGCTGATGTAACGCTAGATATAGGTGATGCAGAATTTTCTCTAGATCAGATCTTGGAGCTTCAGCAAATATTGGCTACCCCACATGGTTTGCACCTGAAAAAGATAGTTTCTGGAAGAGATGAATCAAAAAGGGAGGGTAGGCGTCATCGTGAAAGCGGGGACGCAACTGATAGGAGTGTTTTAGGTGGGACGGAGACAGAGTATAGAGTGAGAAATCAGGTTACAGAAGGTGCGTTTGTGTACAAAGGTACTCTTCGATCGGGGCAGCGCATCTCGCATGATGGGGATGTGGTCGTCGTTGGCGACGTGAACCCAGGTGCAGAAGTAACAGCCGGGGGCGATATTATAGTTATGGGTAGTTTGAGGGGATTAGCTCATGCGGGAACTGCAGGAGCGAAAGAGGCGGTTGTGGTGGCATTTAACTTGAAACCTACTCAGATCAGGATAGGTAGCGCTATTGGCCGCCCGCCCGAAGGAGACGTCGGCTCGCGTGAAGGACCAGAAGTAGCCAGATTAAAAGATGGTGTGATCGTTATTGAGCCTTTGGATGAAAGCCGTTGGGAGGGAGATTGGTGAGTGAAGCGATAGTTATTACATCTGGAAAAGGCGGGGTGGGGAAAACTACGGCTTGCGCTAATCTAGGTGTGGCGCTGGCATCTATGGGATATAAGGTAGTCCTAGTTGATGCTGACATTGGACTTAGAAACTTAGATGTGGTGCTGGGCCTGGAAAACCGCATAGTGTATGATCTTGTAGATGTGGTTGAAGGTTCGTGCAGGTTAAGACAGGCTCTCATAAAGGATAAGAGAATTGATGGGCTGTTCTTGCTTCCAGCTGCTCAAACAAGGGACAAAACTGCCGTTAATCCTGAGCAGATGGAAGAACTTATAGAAAGGCTCAAGGAAGACCACGATTATGTCCTGGTAGATTCACCAGCCGGCATAGAACAAGGATTCAGGAATGCCATTTCAGGAACTGATAGAGCCCTAATCGTGACCACTCCCGAAGTTTCTGCTGTTAGAGACGCCGACAGGATTATCGGTATGCTTGAGTCTTTGGAACTTTCAGACCCAGCCCTTATAGTGAACCGGATAAAGCCTAAAATGGTAGCTAAAGGTGACATGATGGACATATCAGATATAATGGATATCCTAGCTATATCTTTGATTGGCGTGGTTCCAGAGGACGAATACATAGTGATATCCACCAACCGGGGCGAGCCTGCGGCTCTAGCAGCCAATAACTCCAAAGCGGGGCAGGCGTTTAGAAATATTGCCAGGCGTATAAGCGGTGAAGACGTCCCGTTTATGGATCTATCTGATACGGAAAACTGGTGGAGCAAGATCGCGAATTTCTTTAGAGCGAAGTAAGGGGGGATATCTTTGTTCGATTTCTTCAAGTTGTTTAAGCGAAAGGAAAAATCAAAGGAAGTTGCACATGATAGACTCAAGTTAGTATTGATGCAGGATAGATTGGCTATTACCCCCCAAACCATGGAAAATATGAAAGATGCAATTATTGTAGCAATATCTGAATTTGTGGAAATAGATGAGCAAGCGCTTGAATTTGACTGGGAAGATACCGATAGGAATAAAGTTTTGGTAGCTAGTATACCCATTAGGTCTGTGAAGAGGGGTGCAAGCCAAGCCGGTGGGACTACCAAGCATTAGAATTGATAAGAAAGCGATACAGCGCATAGACTTTTGGTTGTTAGGAGCAGTTATTGTTCTTGAAATATTGTCTCTACCGCTGATAGATAGCGCTACTCATGGGGTAGATGGTCACTATTACCTCAAGAGGCAGGCAGTTATGGTAGTTGTTTCATTTGTAGCCCTGCTCATAGGTATGTTTGTGGATTACCGTGATCTAATCCGTCTATCACCTTGGATATTTGCAGGTAGCATATTGCTGTTGGCATTGTTGCCATTTATAGGCAAGACTGTAGGTGGGGCCACAAGGTGGATCTCCTTAAAGGTATTTGATCTTCAACCCTCAGAACTTCACAAAGTGGTAACTATCGTGTTTACTGCTTGGCTTTTGAGTTCAAAAGATAGATACTATGATTCTATCTGGGATATAATCCCGGCTTACGCGTGGACGCTTATACCCGTAGGTCTGATTTTGAAACAGCCGGATTTGGGGACTGCCATTTCAATTATTGTGATTGTGACAGAGGTCGTGTATTTTTCCGGCGCTCCCGGCAAACTGATTCTGACTCTGGCAGGCATAGGACTTTTAGCATTGCTTATCGTATTCGGGCTGTATTGGTACGCAGGGATGCCTCTTCCAATTGAGGAGCACTGGATCGATAGGATCGTATCGGCATTTAACCCTGAGAAGGACCCTTTAGGCCTTGGGTATCAGGTATTGCAATCTAAAATTGCCATAGGTTCAGGTGGGCTTTGGGGTAAAGGTTTAGGGCAAGGTACCCAAAACAGGTTGGATTTCATACCTGAACAGCACACTGATTTTATCTTTTCTGTAGTTGGAGAGGAGCTGGGTTTCATTGGGACTATAGGTGTTATCGCGTTGTATGCGTTAATACTTTATCGTTGCCTTTGCATAGCGTTGGATTCGCCTGACAGCGAGGGTATGCTCATCACTGGCGGAATCCTCACTATGTTTTTGTTCCAAGTTGTGGTAAATGCAGGGATGACAATGGGCATAATGCCTGTAACAGGCATTCCTCTTCCTTTTCTCAGTTATGGCGCAAACGCATTAATCGTGAATTCGTTTTGCGTAGGCTTGGTTTTGAATGTGAGTTGGAAACGGCACAAAATCCTTTTCTGACGTAAGTAGTTTTGAACAGGTGATTCAAATTGAAAGAAATGGGTTCAGTTATCTCAGTACAAGAAGACAATTTGGTGACCGTGCAAGTTAAGAAAAGAGCTGCGTGCGAAGGCTGTGGCCGCTGCGGGGGCCAGATTTCTTCTAGCGGTGATTCCCTAGTTATAGAGGCTGTGAGTGTGGCAGATTTGAAGCCGGGAGACCTTGTGGAACTAGAGATCTCTGATTCTAATATAGTCCGGTTATCCTTCCTCGTGTATGGACTTCCATTAGTTAGCGCAGGTGTAGGGTATGGACTAGGATGGGGATTGCAGCGGATCTTTGGTGTTTCATACCTGCTTCAGCCCGCTTTAGCTGTGTTAGGGTTTCTTCTATCTTTTGTTTGGCTGAGACATTACGACAAGGTAACGATGGAGTCACGGAAGTATATGCCAATTGCAAGGCCTGTGAAAAGGTTTTAAGTCTGTTGGGTCGCTTTCTTGGGAACAACTCTTGCGGTTCCTGCGCCCACCTTGGGCATGTATCCTTCTTCAGACAAGGCTGCTACAAGTGATTCATAAGATTCCCTATCAACCACAAGGTAGCCGGGCCCAACCTTCTTTTTTAGGTAAATGTTGATCTTTGGGGACATCATGAGTTCATCTGCCAATTCATCAGAATCGCACTTTAGCAAGATAACATCTTCAAATTCTATGCGCCCGTAGGAAGTGCCCCAATGGGATATGGAATATACCACATTTTGAGGTAAGGGAGTCTTAGAGTGTTCTGCCAAGAATTGGTGGATAAGATCTGGCGTGTAGCCGTGTAACATAGCTCTATACACCGAATTCTTCGTTAGCTTGAAAACCATCATCTGATCTACTTTTGTGTTCTGAGCGAAAGTATCAATCGCCCATAGAATTCTAGGTTCTACAGTGCACGGTACGAGTATTTCAAAGTTTGATTGGACGTATATATAGGTGTCGAACACCTCTTCTGGCCAAGGCTCAGTTCCAAACAAGGCTCTACCCATAGGAGTCACGCGCACTAAGGTTTCGCCTCTCGCTTGCGCAACATCCAGGGCGCCTAGATACTCCAACATAGATATAAGGTTTCTTTCTACGCGAAGATCCAAGCCATGGGACGAGTGGCTTGTAGATAGCGTATCCATTTCCTCCAAAAGTTTATCTACAGAAATGACTGAGTTTTCAGGTGAGTTCATAATAATCCAGTACATTGTATTCAAATCTGGATCTTGGGCTATGAAAGTTTGCAGCCAATAATCGTATAGGTCTCTTCGCCATTGTGAATAAGGAGATTCAATCCATGCGTTGGCTTGGGAACCTAGCCTGAGAGTGTCACTCCTTTCCTCGCATAAACTTTTTGATTTAGCGAAGTATATGAGAAATGCTAGTCTTGGTGGGTACCTTACAGGGAAGAGAGATTGATCCAAGTCTACGTCGCTTTCTTCTACCAACACTGCGAGTTCGTTTTGGGCTTTCTTAAATATGGTGCCCGTTTGCGTGAGACGCACTTCATTCTTACGGAGGTAAGACAAAAATAGACACATGTGTCTTAGGGGAGCCGCATGGTCAACCAGGTGGCGAGGGTTGAAACGACTGGGGTCAGAACCTGTTGTTTGAAAAAGCGATGCCAGGAAAAAATCTGTAAGAATGTTTCTTAGATCTTGGGGCACGAAATACACTTGTCTGTAGTCCTCGCGCTTGAGAAACACGAGGCCCCTGTTTATCAGTACTTCTATTACTTTAAAACCGTTTCGTCGCCATTTCCGGGATAATTGGTTGAGTTTTTGATGACATTGCTCCACTACTACGCCACGGCCCCCTCCTGAGAGGGTTATAAGTCTCAACGCTATGATTTCTTCTTCATTTAATCCGTTCATGGCTACTAGTGCATTTGCAGGTACCAAAAGGTGCTCGGAGATAGAGGACGCCAGATCATCAGCGAATCCAATGTTATCGCTTTGCGAGTCGCAAGGTACTGTGATTCCGTAAAAGTTGGCTATGGAGATGAGTCGTTCCACTGGAATATTCATTAGTGCGTCTTTTAAGTTCATGACAACTTTCCTTTCCTTAGTTCTGTAATGAATCTGTCATGTTCCCAAATGGTGTATTTGTATCCCTGCTCAGTCAAAAACAGTTGTCTTTTCTGGGAAAAATCCTGGTCTTTGGTATTTCTGGTCACTAATGAATAAAATAGCGCGCTCTCTCCGTGAGGTTTTGGCCTAAGGATCCGTCCTAACCTCTGGGCTTCTTCCTGACGCGATCCAAAGGTGCCCGATACTTGTACGGCAACGTTGGCATCAGGTAGGTCAACTGCAAAGTTTGCCACCTTCGATACTACAAGGACCTTGATTTCTCCTGTTTTGAATTTGGAATATAGTTCTTCTCTTTCGCTGTTAGGCGTCTGTCCGTAAATCATGGGAGCATCCAGCATATTTGCTATGGTTTCGAGCTGATCTATGTACTGTCCTAAGATGAGAATTTGGTCATCTTTATGATGCTCGACTATTTCTTTTACCAAGTCATATTTTCTAGGGTTAGTAGCGGCGATTCTATACCTATCCCTTTCGCCGGCTGTGTGATAATCTAGGCGGCGGTCTTGGTCTAGATCGACTCTGACTTCGTAGCATTTCGCTGCCGCGATCCAGTTTTGTTCTTCCAGCTCTTTCCAAGGTTTGTCGAATTTCTTAGGACCAATGAGGCTAAACACGTCGTCTTCACGCCCGTCTTCCCTAACCAGTGTGGCAGTGAGACCTAACCTTCTCCTTGCTTGAAGATCTGCGGTGATCCTGAACACAGGTGCTGGAAGTAGATGCACTTCATCATAGATTATGAGCCCCCAGTTTTTCTCGTTAAACAGCCTGAAATGAGGGTATTCTTCCTCTGTGCCTCTTTTCTTATAAGTCAGTATCTGATAAGTGGTTACAGTAACTGGGCCCACTTCTTTCTTTTCGCCGCTATATTCTTTGACCATATCTTCAGTTAAATTAGTTTTGTCTAATATCTCACTTATCCATTGTCTTAAGGCAACAACGTTGGTTGTAAGGATCAAGGTTTGTGCTGCAACTTGTTCAATAACCCCCAATCCCACAATGGTTTTTCCAGCTCCGCAAGGAAGTACGATTACTCCGCTTCCGCCTCTTACGCTTCCGCCAGCCCAAAATGCGTCGCGGGCCGCTTCTTGGTACGGCCTAAGGGCAAACGGTTGGCCAGTTGAGGTTCGGCTTTCAAGGGATATATCTAAAGGATCACCTTCGACATAACCTGCAAGGTCTTCGCATGGATATCCCATTTTCACAAGGATTTGTTTCACCAGGCCCCTTGAGTAGGGCTTGATTATTAGGGAGTCTTTTCCCGTTATTTCTTCAATGTGAGGGATCATCTTGTCGGAACGTTTGATTTCTTCCATGATGAGATCGTCACAAGACCTCAATACGAAGGAATCTCCTTCTTGAGTGAGTTTCAAGATGCCGAATTTGGACATGGTATCTTTTATGTATACCTCTATGTTATCCGGCACCGGGTAACGTGAATAGCGTTTAAGCCCTTCGATTACTTCTTCTGGGGTCATTCCGCACGCTGCGGCATTCCATAAAGATAATACCGACAGGCGATATGTGTGTATGTATTCTGGACTTTTTACGAGGTCAGAGAATCGCATGATGGTGTCGCGTGCGTTTTCGTATTCTGCGTTTTCTACTTCAAGTAGAATGCTACCATCGCTCTGCACTATAATTGGATGATCCTTTCCCAAAAGTACTCCTCCTGAAATAAATTATTTCTTTCCTGTGAAGGTTAATAATCCTTGATTATATTCTACGTCGATGTTCCCGTTTCCTTCAAGCTCTCTAGTTTTGGCTACTTTAGGAAGGATACTGTATAATTTACTTGTTAAAATTTATGATCGTACCAAATGGCGGTGTTTTTATTTTGGCTGAACAAAGATCTAACGCATTGGACCCAGACTGTATTCTGCGAGGCTTGAACGAGCCTCAGAGGGAAGCTGTGATGCATAAAGATGGTCCCTTGCTCATACTTGCAGGGGCTGGCAGCGGGAAGACTACCGTGCTTACGCGGCGGGTGGCGTATCTTATATCGCAAGGAGTCGATCCGTGGTCTATTTTAGCGATCACTTTTACCAACAAAGCTGCAAACGAAATGAAATCTCGCATAGAGTCTATGTTGGGTTATCAAGCACAGGGCATCTGGGCAATGACTTTTCACGCTATGTGTTCTAGGATTTTGCGGACCGAGTATCCAAGCATAGGCAAGTCGGGACGATTTACAATAATGGATTCCCAAGACCAAATTAGGATAATGAGGCAAGTTTTGAAGGATATGAACTTGTCTGAGAGACAATATTCTCCTTCAGCCGTTTTGAGGTCTGTTTCGGCTGCAAAGGATAAATTGTGGACGCCTGAAGAAATGTCTAGACAAGCCTCATCCTTTTACGAAACTAAGGTGGCTCAAGCTTACGACTTATATCAAAAGAAGTTGATTGAGCTTCACGGTATGGATTTTGACGATCTGATTATGGAGACAGTGTTCCTCTTGCAGAAAAACAAGGAAATTAGAGAAAAGTATCAGAATAAATTCAAATACATAATGGTAGATGAATATCAAGACACAAACAGAGCCCAATACGAGTTAATAAGGGTTCTTGCGGGAGCTCACAAAAATCTAGTTGTCGTAGGCGATGATGATCAAAGCATTTATAACTTCAGAGGCGCAGATTTAAGGAACATACTGGAATTTGAAAAGGATTATCCTTCGTGCAAAGTTGTAAAGCTCGAGGAAAATTACCGCTCTACCCAGGTGATATTGGACGGAGCGTATAGCGTAGTGTCGAATAACCTTTTTAGAAAAGACAAGCGGCTGTTTACGACGAAAAAAGGTGGGAACCCTATATTTGTCTTTGGAGCTCGTGATCAGTATGAGGAAGCCCAACTGGTCGCTGAAGAAGTGCTGCGTTTGTCTGCGGTTAAGCCTTTGAATTCCATAGCGATCTTGTATCGGACCCATGCTCAATCCAAAAACTTTGAAGATGCCTTCATGCGCATTGGGGTACCTTATACTATCGTAGGCGGTCTGCGGTTTTACGAAAGAAAAGAGATAAAGGATGCCATAAGCTATTTGAGATTGGTAGTTTATCCTAATGACTATATTTCCCTAGATCGCATTATCAATGTTCCTCCTAGAGGGCTAGGTGCTGCAAGTTTGCAGAAGATAATTTCTTATGCTGAAGCGAACAATCTAAGCATAATTGAGGCTTTGTGTAATGCTTCTTCTATTCAGGGGTTGAGCAAGGTAGGTCGAAAGGAAGCCCAGAAATTAGGGGCGATTTTGAAGGAAGTGGCAGAAATGCCCGATGTGCCAATTCATATTGCCATGGGCAACATCTTAGAAGGCACTGGATACATCGAGTGGCTTGCATCAGAAGACACCAAGGAAAGCGAAGGCAGGCTCGAAAACCTACAAGAACTGCTATTATCCATGAAGATGGCGTCTTTAAAAGGCCAAACCGTTTACGACTTTTTAGAAGATCTAGCTCTTGTAAGCGACCAAGATATGTATGATGAAACGCAGGATGCGTGCGTTTTGATGACACTTCATGCGGCTAAAGGACTCGAATTCGACGTGGTATTTCTAGTGGGCATGGAAGAAGGGATTCTCCCTCATGCCAGGTCTGCATATGATGAGACCCAGGTGGAAGAGGAACGGCGTTTGTGTTACGTGGGCATGACCCGGGCTAAGGAACTGTTGTATCTTACTTTTGCCGCAGAGAGAGAAACCTATGTGGGTACGACCTCTCAGGGGATTTCCAGATTTCTTCTTGAAATCCCTGAAGACCTATTGGAGATAAGAGTGTGGAACGCTTATTAGGAGGATTGAAATGCCAGACGAGGGAGATATCATTTCAAAGGAAAAGGCGTTAAAACGTATTGAAGAGCTGCGGGCCGCTATTAATGAGCACAATTACAGATACTATGTATTAGATTCTCCAATTATTAGCGATGCAGAGTATGACAACTTATTCCAAGAACTCAAAACCCTTGAGGAACAATACCCCGAATTCATTACACCTGATTCCCCTACCCAAAGGGTCGGGGGGCAAGTTTTATCGGTGTTTAGATCAGTACCTCATAGCAAACCCGTTTTGAGTCTTTCCAACGCGTTCTCAGAAGGTGAAATAAGGGAATTTGACAGGAGAGTAAAACAACTAGCGGGGGGCGCTGAAGTAGATTACGTAGTTGAACCGAAAATAGATGGTCTTTCTGTGATTCTAAGGTATGAGTCTGGTCTTTTGGCTCTGGGGCTAACTAGAGGTGATGGCATCATAGGTGAAGATGTTACTGCAAACGTAAGGACTATTAAGGCTATACCTCTTAGTCTGCGGCATAGAGAAAAGAGCATCCCTGAATATCTTGAAGTTAGAGGAGAAGTTTATCTTCCCAAACAGGATTTTAAGAAACTAAATGAGGAAAGGGAAGAAGAAGGTCTTCCTACCTTCGCCAATCCACGCAACGCTGCTGCAGGGTCTTTAAGGCAATTAGATCCTCGGGTTACGGCATCTAGACCCCTGAGAGCGTTTTTCTACGAAATAAGGGAAGTACGGGGTGAGGATTGGAGCTTGCCCCGGTATCAGACCCAATGCCTTAGCTGGTTAAAAGAGCTAGGTTTCCCAGTAGCCCAATTCCAGCATTGTAAAGATATTGATCAAGTGATAAGCGTGCTTCCTGAGTGGGAGAAGAAAAGGCACTCTCTTCCTTACGACATAGACGGAGTTGTAATTAAAGTAAATGAATTGGAGATTGCAACCTTGTTAGGGTCCACAGGTCATTCGCCTAGATCTCAAATAGCGTTCAAGTTTCCACCTGAACAAGTTGAGACCAAAGTGAAAGACATAATAGTTCAAGTGGGCAGAACCGGGGTAGTAACTCCTGTGGCAATTTTAGAGCCGGTGAAGGTGTCAGGTTCGACTGTGTCCCGAGCTACTTTGCATAATGAGGATTTTATTAAGGAAAAGGATATAAGGATTGGAGATACTGTTTTGATCCAAAAAGCAGGTGAAGTCATACCTGAGATTGTAAGCGTTGTCAAAGAAAAGAGGACTGGCTCAGAGCGAGAGTTTGTTATGCCTACTCGGTGCCCTGCGTGCGGATCAGATTTAGTAAAGATGCCTGGAGAGGTTGCTTATAGGTGCACTGGCATGGCGTGTCCCGCCCAGATCAAAGAAAGGCTTATTCATTTCGCGTCAAGAGATGCCATGGATATTAGAGGGTTAGGGCCTCGTATTGTGGAGGCACTTTTGAGTTCAGGTTTGGTAAGAGATCCTGGTGACCTATATTTTTTGAAAGAAGAAGATCTAGTTGAACTTCCAAGGATGGGTAAGAAGTCGGCTCAAAACCTGGTTAAAAGCATTGAAAATTCTAAAGAGAGAAGTTTGGACAGGTTGATTTTTGCGTTGGGGATAAGGCACGTAGGGAAACAGACTGCCAGGATTCTTGCAGACCGGTTTGGTACGTTGGATGAATTGATTGAGGCTACCGAGGAGGAACTTACTACCATTCCAGAGATAGGACCTGAAACTGCCAGGTCGATTAGGGTGTTTCTCAACACCGAGTCTATGAAGGAGGTCGTGGACAAGCTTAAGAAAGCAGGTGTGAAGGCAGCCCTCGGTCAAGAGGTCCGCGAATTTAAAGATGGGATTCTCAAAGGCAAAACTTTTGTCATTACAGGTACATTAAAATCTATGCCTAGGTACGAGGCTGAAGAACTGATAGTTTCGTTGGGAGGGCACGTTTCCTCTTCAGTGTCTAGGAATACGTATGCCCTAATCGTAGGTGATTCGCCTGGCTCAAAACTAGATAGAGCGAAGGAATTGGGTGTACCTACTATGACTGAGGATGAGTTTATCCAGATGATTAAAGGGGTGGTATAGCCAGATGGATTTCGACATTAAGAAAATTGCTCGTGATGCGTCTATTGAGTTGCCGGAAGAGTACGAGGAGGATATAAAAGAAGACCTGATCGAGCTATTTGACCACATGAAGCATTTGCTTGAAGCAGACCTAGAAGGATTTTTGCCTACTTTTAGCATGGTGGAAGCAAAGTCTTTGGAATTGTTTGAGGATATCGTGGATGCGAGCCTAAGTCCAGAAGTTTTTCTGGAAAGCGCGCCTTCCATTTACGAAAGGTATTTTGTGGTTCCCAGAGGATCCCAGGAGCCATAGAAACGCAAGGGGCTTGGGATCAAACTTAGTATATAAGGTGGCTTTAAGAATGAAGATATGGGAAATGACGGCGAAAGAAATTTTAGATCTCGTTTCTTCCAGGGATGTATCTGCCATGGAAGTGCTGGATAGTTGCTTTGAAAGGATATCTGAAGTAGAGCCCCAAATCAACGCGTTCATAGAATTGATGGAACCTGTCGCACGGTTGAGCGCAGCCAGAGTTGATTCGATGTTAGACGATGGGGAAAATCCAGGTTTTCTTGCAGGGTTACCTGTTGCCATAAAAGATAATATTTGTGTCAAAGGAGCGCCGTGTACGTGTGGGTCCAAAATCCTGGAGAATTGGATTGCGCCATATGACGCTACAGTGATAAGCCGGTTAGTCGGGCAAGGGGCCATCATAGTGGGAAAGACCAATCTAGACGAATTCGCTATGGGATCTTCTACTGAAACCTCGGCTTTTGGGGTGACTAAGAATCCTTGGGATCTGTCACGGGTTCCTGGTGGTTCGAGCGGCGGGTCTGCGGCTGCAGTTGCCGCTGGCATGGTTCCTATTGCCCTAGGTACTGACACTGGAGGTTCTATTCGGCAACCTGCTAGTTTCACGGGAATATGCGGACTAAAGCCTACGTATGGCTTGGTTTCCAGGTACGGGGTAACCGGTTTTGCTTCCTCATTGGATACAGTAGGTCCAATGGGTGAAACGGTTTGGGATTGCGCCTTGGCGTTAGACGCTATGGCAGGTTTTGATAAGCTGGATCCTGCCTCATATGAAAGGCGAGGGGTATCCTATGTGTCGGGCATAGATAGGGAAGTAAGAGGGCTCAAAGTAGGAATACCTGAGGAACTCTTAGATGGAGTCTCTCCCGACGTGATTGATCGTTTTGAGGCTGTGGTCGATCTTCTCAAAGATTTTGGCGTTGAGATACAAATGTTGAATATTCCTTCGCTGACCTACGCCATAGACATTTATTACATTATCGCTCCCGCTGAGGCATCGTCTAATCTTGCAAGGTTTGACGGTGTAAGGTTTGGGAAAAGGGCGGAAGCGGAAACTTTGGACCAAATGTACGCATCGTCACGAGGATCTGGATTTGGAAAAGAGGTTATAAGACGCATTTTAATTGGTACCTACGCTTTAAGCGCCGGCAACAAAGAGAAGTATTACGTAAGAGCCGCTAAAGCGCGCACCATGTTAATTGAAGATTTTAAAAAGGGTTTTGGAAAAGTGGATCTCATGATTTCTCCTGCTACACCCTACGCAGCATTTGGGATTGGTGAAAAGATCGAAGATCCTCTTTCCATGTATGTAGGTGATCTTATAACGATCCCGGTTAACCTCGCTGGTTTATGTGCCCTTTCTATGCCCATGGGTTTTAGCCAGGTTTCCGGCACAGACCTACCTTGCGGACTGCAAGTCATAGGCAAGCCATTTGATGAAAATACAGTTCTTCGGTTGGGATATTCTATAGAACGAGCGATTGAAGAAGAGATACGCTCCAAGATGGGGCACATGCGACGAGGGTTAGGACTTGCCAGGGAGGCTGAGTTAGTTGACTGATAAGGGACATGAGGCATATGAAATGATGGTTGGACTAGAGGTTCATGTGGAGCTGGCTACTGAGACTAAGATGTTTTGCAGATGTTCGGCAAGGTTTGGGGATCCGCCGAATAGCAATATTTGCCCTATATGCATGGGGCTTCCTGGCGCCCTCCCTCAGCCCAACGCAGAAGCGGTGAGATTGGCGGTAATAGCTGCCCTGGCTTTGAATTGCTCTATTAACCTTAGGAGCAGGTTCGACAGAAAACACTATTTTTATCCTGACTTGCCAAAGGGATATCAAATATCCCAGTTCGACATACCCCTGGCTCAAGGCGGTTACATAGAGATAGATAATCCTCGCAAGAAGATAAGAATAAACAGGGTGCATATGGAAGAAGACGCAGGTAAGTCTATTCATGCAGGCGATGAGATCACTACTGCACGCTACTCCCTACTGGACTTTAACAGATCTGGCGTGCCCCTCATTGAAATCGTTTCTGAACCAGACATAGCGTCGCCTGAAGAAGCGAGACAATATTTGGAAAAACTGCAGAGGACCTTGGCGTATGCTGGTGTTTCCGATGTGAAAATGGAAGAGGGATCCATGAGAGTAGACTGTAACATATCAGTTAGAAAAAAGGGTGAGGAAACTAGGGGTACGCCGTGTGAAATGAAGAATTTGAGTTCCTTCAGAGCTGTGACAAGAGCCCTAGCGTATGAGTTTGAAAGACAAAAGGAGATTCTGGAAGCCGGCGGGAATATACGGCGGGAAACCAGGCATTGGGATGAGGCTGAAGAAGTTACCAAATTGCTTAGAGTCAAACAAACTAGCGATGACTACAGATATTTTCCTGATCCTGATTTACCACCACTGGAATTGAGCCGAGAGTTTGTAGACGAGATAAGGGACAACATGCCGATGCTTCCCGAAGAGATCGTTCGATATTATACGGAAGAATTGGGTCTTCCTGAATACGATGGACAAGTACTTACCATGGATCCTGCAATATCAAGATTTTTCGATGAGTGCGTTTCCTTGGGGGGAGATCCTAAGACGGTTTCCAACTGGATAATGGTAGAGCTTCTCGGATACATGAAGGATAAAGGGATACCGTATGATGAGATACCTGTAAGCGCAGAGCATTTTGTGTCCATGCTGAACCTAATTGAAGATGGGCTGATAAGCGGCAAAATAGCAAAAGATGTTCTTGTATCTGTGATCGAAACGGGCAAGGCACCGGAAGTAATCGTTAAAGAAAAAGGGCTAGAGCAGATTTCTGATGAAGAAACTTTGGCAAAGATAGTGGATGAAGTCATTGCCAACAATCAATCGGTTGTGGAAGAGATAAAAGGCGGCAAAGATAAGGCTTTCGGTTTTTTGGTTGGTCAAGTTATGAAAATGACCAAGGGGAAAGCTAATCCTGCTAAAGTGAACGACCTGTTGAGACAAAGATTATCTGAAATGATGTGAGTTGCTGCAAGTTTTACGAGGAGAAAAGGCAGGTGGCGGGCTACATGCCAAGTAAACGAGATAGCATTTATCTGGAGATTGCAGGGGATCTAAAGGATTCTCAGGTGTTTTTTTCTGAGCCTATGGCAAACCATACTTCATTTAAGATAGGGGGCCCTTGCGATCTTCTGGTGATACCTAAAACTGGGGATGACGCGATGAAGGCATGGTCAAAGTGCAGAAATCTGAACGTACCATGCTATGTTGTAGGTAATTGCACCAATTTGCTGGTTAAAGATGGAGGTTTCAGAGGTTGTATAATCAAACTGTCTCCATACCTTAGCAGCATAACCAGGGATAACAACATGCTCATTATCTCGTCTGGCACATTGTTGCAGGAGGCGTTGGAAGCTAGCGTCCGTTTTGGATTGTCTGGTTTGGAGTTTTCTGCAGGCATTCCAGGAAGCCTTGGCGGAGCGGTAACCATGAACGCAGGCGCCTTTGGAAGCGACATAGGTTCGTTGGTAAAAAGGGTTGAAGTTTATACTTTAGACGATGAGAAGCACTGGATTCCCGCTAGTACCCTGGATTTTTCATACAGGCATTCTTTATTTTCTGATAGAAAAGATTTACTCATACTTTCTGTGGAGCTAGTTCTGACTCCTGGCCGTGTAGACGAAATACAGAAGACTGTCAGGAAGTATCTGCGAGAAAGACGGGCCAAGCAGCCTTTGGATCTTCCATCTGCAGGGAGCATTTTCAAAAGACCCCAAGGAAGATACGTTGGTGAAATGATAGAAATGCTCGGATTAAAAGGATTTTCTTGCGGCGACGCCATGATTTCTCCTAAACACGCAGGATTTATAGTAAATACAGGCAACGCTACTGCTGAAGATGTACTGACCCTTATGGAAATTGTTAAGAAGAGAGTATACGAGGAGTTCGGGGTGATGTTAGAGCCTGAAATAGTGGTGATTGGGGAAGATTGATGAAAATATGAGCAGTTGCATAGTAGAAATTGAGAGCCTCAACTCCCGAGGAGAGGGTGTAGGAATAGTAGTGTCAGGACCGTTCCAGGGACTTAAGGTTTTCGTTCCCAGTACGGTTCCAGGTGACGAGGTTGAGGTTTTAATTATTGAGAGAAAGAAAAGTTACGGTCAGGGTCGGGTAAAAAGGATATTGAAACATGGTCCAGGGCGGGTTGAAGAGATATGCCCTTATGCTTCGCGGTGCGGAGGATGTTCTTGGCAGCATATTGACTACCGCGTCCAACTTGAATGGAAGACTAAGATAGTCGAAGAGACTTTCCGCCGCATAGGGAAAATATATGATTGTGAGGTTTCCCCGTGCATTCCTTCGCCTAAGATTTTGGGATACAGAAACAAAGTGGCAGTGCCTGTCTCTTACCAAAAGGGCCAAGTGGTGGCTGGGTTCTACGAACCTTATACGCACAATGTGGTACCGGTAGAAGATTGTCCTGTTGAAGAGCGCGTAGTTCGGGATGTGGTTAACCATCTTTTGGAGCAAGTCAGAAAACGCAAATACAGGGTGTACAATGAAGAGACGGGAAAGGGAGCTGTGCGTCATCTGGTTGCAAGGGTAGCACCAGGTACAGGCGAAGCCATGGCAGTTTTAGTGTCTGCTGCTCGGAAA
Organism: Candidatus Fermentithermobacillaceae bacterium UBA3907; assembly: GCA_002391545.1. Lineage (GTDB taxonomy): Bacteria > Bacillota > Sulfobacillia > Fermentithermobacillales > Fermentithermobacillaceae > UBA3907. Next base: position 27,094 of record DGFF01000123.1, read on the forward strand.
CTTCCCGGCTTGAAGGATATGGCGTTTGAGCTTATGGAGTCTGTAGATAACCTCAAGAGCGTGATTTTGAATATAAATGATAAAGCGACAAATGTAGTTCTTGGTGATAAAGATTATCTTTTGGCAGGTAGACCCTATATCCGGGATGTACTGGGTGTCGGGGATCCAGAAGAAGGAGGGTTGGGCCGCCTTTCTTTTCGAATTTCGCCTCAGTCTTTTTACCAAGTGAATTCATACCAAGCCTCGAATCTGTATGCTACGGCTCTTTCTTGGGCTGAATTGAAGCGTGATGATGTGGTTTATGACATATACAGCGGAATTGGAACCATATCTCTGTTTGCCGCGCTTAGATCTTCTTTTGTCATTGGCCTCGAAGAGGTAGAACCTGCAGTTAAGGATGGATATAAAAATGCCAAAGATAACCGTATCGAGAACGTAACGTTTGAAGCGGGTAAAGCGGCGAGGGTTATGCCTAGGATTTTGGCGAAGTACCCCAAGCCTGATGTGGTAATTATGGATCCGCCGCGGGGAGGTGCTGAAAGAGAGACGTTGGCCGCTGTATCAGATGCAGAACCTAGAAGCATAGTGTATGTGTCGTGCAACCCGGCTACTTTGAGTAGAGACCTTGCTTTTCTAAAAGAAAAGGGTTGG
>DGFF01000139.1:0-3637 GCA_002391545.1 Candidatus Fermentithermobacillaceae bacterium UBA3907
AGATGTGTATAAGAGACAGAAGAAAGTGTGTGCAAAACGCCTGCGATTTGGGTACCCTCGCAGGTTGTCAAGAACTAGATTGGGAACTCCTATCAGAGGGAATTGTGGCGCTGAGAGAAAACCAGGCAAAAACTACTGCTGTAGAAATTGCTCAGGCAAATCTAGACGGCATGCAAAATCTGTTTCAAAGTTTGCGTTTAACTGCCGAGGTGGCGAACGTGATTGATAATGAACCCACCATAGGCTTGGGAGCAAGTTGCAGGGTAAAAACGGTTTTCTTAAAATGGCTACCTGGGTTGGAAAACGGCGTGCTAATCCATGTGTTCGCAGAATCGTCTGTAGTTGAAAGGACCGAGTGGTAACTGAAGAAACAGAGTCATGCATTTCTGATGCGGTTGGAGTCGAGGTCGCAGGAGAAATTAACACGGTTGTCGAAATGTTTCTTCTAGTCAGTACTGAATTCTTAGAGAAGGGATTTCAAATATCGCTGACGTGAGGGAGGAGCACTTTGCTAGCGATCACAAATTGCAAAATCTATCCTGTGGATAGAGAAGTCATCGGCAAAGGCACAATACTTATAGAAGACGGGAGAATCGTGGACGTAAGATCAGACATAACAATTCCGCCCAATGCTCAGGTAATCGATGCAAGCGGAAAACTGGCTTTCCCAGGTTTCATCGATGCTCACTCTCATTTAGGACTAAATGAAAGTTGCATTGGGTTTGAAGGAAGCGACGTGAATGAATCTACAGACCCGGTTACCCCAAATATGAGAGCAATAGATGGCTTTAACCCACTAGACGTAACAGTAAAAGAAGCGAGAGAATCGGGAGTTACCTCTTGTGCCGTAGGACCAGGCAGCGCCAATGTGGTTGGAGGAACATTTATGGCTGTCAAAACTTTTGGAACTCGCGTAGATAACATGGTGATCAAAGATCCTGTTGCCATGAAAGTCGCATTTGGTGAAAATCCCAAGAGAGTTTACAGCAATAAGGGTAAGACCCCATCAACCAGAATGGGTACCGCTGCGATTTTAAGAGAGATTCTAGCCAAAACCATGAGATATAACGAGCAATTGGAAGCGGCTGCAGAAGATCCATCAAAAAAACCCGGCTATGATGCCAAACTCGAAGCTATGCTTCCAGTGATAAAAGGGGAAATTCCATTAAAAGCTCATGCCCACAGATCCGACGATATTTTTACAGCCATACGTATAGCAAAAGAGTTTAACATTAGAATAACGTTGGATCACTGCACTGATGGCGTGCTCATCGCAGAGGAAATTGCAAAAGAAGGTTTCCCTGCCATAGTTGGGCCTTCTTTTGGGCACAGAAGTAAATTCGAATTGACTAACAAGAGTTTCGTCACTCCTGGTGTACTCGCAAAAGCAGGGGTAAAGGTGGCCATAACAACAGACTCGCCTGTTACACCACTACATTCTCTTCCATTAATGGCTGGGATGGCAGTTTCAGCCGGTATGGAACACGACGATGCTTTGAGGGCGATAACCCTTAATCCTGCCGAGATAATTGGCATAGATAGTAGGGTAGGCAGTATTACTCCAGGCAAAGATGCAGATATAGTAATCTTCCAAGGACATCCTTTTGAGATATCATCAAAACCATGGATGATTCTTATAGATGGAATAAACGTCTTGGAGTAGAGCCTTAGTTAAATCGGCCTACAAATAATGAAATACGGAGGGAATCATTGGCGAATACCCTCCGTATTTTACTATTCTAGAACACACCGGAACCTGTACTTTTTAATAGTTTTGGCATAGTTGCTCGTAGAAACTTTTTGGATGAGCACACGCAGGACAGACCTCAGGAGGTTCTGTTCCTTCATGGATGTAGCCGCAGTTTCTGCAGTGCCACTTGATCGGTTCAGGCCTGCTAAACACAGTATTGGCTTCCACACGTTCCAATAGTCTTTTGTACCTTTCCTCATGGGCTCGTTCTACTTCTGCAACCTTTCTGAAAAGCCTGGCTATTTCCTCAAACCCTTCTTTTTCGGCAGTTTCCGCGAATCCCTTATACATTTCAGCCCATTCGTAATGTTCGCCCTTTATCCCTTCTTCAAGATTCTTTTTGGTATCTCCTATTAGGCCCAGACATCTCGCCCACAGCTTAGCATGCTCTTTTTCATTCTCAGCGGTTTCTGCGAAAATACCGGCAATCTGCTCGTACCCTTCTGACTTTGCAACTGACGAATAATAGGTGTACTTATTTCTAGCCATAGACTCCCCAGCGAACGCTTCAAGTAAGTTCTTTTCGGTTTGTGTACCTTTTAGATCCACTGCTTATCTCTCCTTATCTGAAGTTTATATATTTAGACCAACTTGTGTGACTGATTTCTTCAACGCCCTATTCTCTTATATTATAAAGAACAATTTGCGTGAAGGGTTCCATCGCCTTCATTATCCCATAATGTTAACATTGAATTACAAAGAAGAATTCGAAACTCTGAGGTGAGATGCGTGAACAACCTTAAGATTAATGAGCACAGACTATGGAGACATTTAACAGAGCTTGGAAACATCGGCAGAGATGAGAGAGGCGTTTCAAGGGTCGCTTTCACAGAAGCAGATATGGAAGGAAGAAAATGGTTTTTGCACAAAATGGAGCAGGCAGGCTTAGAGACGAGAATGGATGAGGTTGGGAATGTGTTCGGTATAACTCCTTATGAGAGTAGAAAAAGGATACTAGTCGGGTCCCATTTGGACACTGTACCAGAAGGAGGCATGTTTGACGGAGCTCTGGGAGTTGTTGCCGCCTTAGAGTGTGCCCAAACCCTTATAGAACGCAACGTCAAAATGGGATACGGGCTTGAGATAGTCGGATTTTCCAACGAGGAGGGATCTATCTTTGGACCTGGCCTATTAGGTAGCAGGTATTTCGTGGAAGGTATTGGAGACGACGAAATACAGGTGTTGGAGCCAATCTTGAAAAGAGCAGGACTAGAAGGGTTTTCTGACTCTAGTACTGGTGGCAAATTTGACAAAGACAATTACGTGTGCTACTTGGAGCTTCACGTAGAACAGGGCGGCGTATTGTACTGTAACGAGGATGATATTGGGGTGGTTCAAGGCATAGTGGCCATCTATTCTTCAGATATTGTATTTGAGGGAAAACCGAACCACGCTGGTACTACTCCTATGGACCAAAGAGAAGATGCTCTGCTGGGGGCTGCCAACATGATCGTTCTGATTCCTAAGTTAGTGGCCCAAAATGGTTCCAAGGGAACAGTAGGTACCTGCGGTCAGATAAGGGTTTACCCCTGCGCTCGAAACGTTATCCCAGGTCGAGCCGAACTGTCTGTGGAGATAAGGGACTTGGACGATGAAGTTGCAGATAGAGTTATGCGGGAAACGTATTCGCACGCAGAGACTATTGCCGATGCCTGCAGGTTAAGAGTACACAGCGGGGAGGTTTCCATATCTCCTCCTGCATTAATGGATACTGAGATCCAACAAATAATACATAATTCTGCTGTAGATCTGGGGCTAAAAGTGAGACTGATGCCATCAGGTGCTGGCCATGATGCAGCCATATTTGCAAAGTACTTGCCTACAGGAATGATATTCGTTCCTAGCAAAGATGGTGTAAGTCACAGCCCTGAGGAATGGACAAATCCT
>DGFF01000139.1:3843-12415 GCA_002391545.1 Candidatus Fermentithermobacillaceae bacterium UBA3907
TGCCAAACAAGGTCCCAGATAAGGGGATCTTTTATAAGAACTTCCCATCCAGATTGAACTGCTTTAAGAAACTTGGGATTCAAATGATACGTCTCGCGGTATTTAACTAGGGGACATATTAATATGCCAGAAAGAATATCAACTCTAGTCTCCAACTTGCCATCTAGACTTAAATAAGGCATTAGGGGAAAAGTCCTGCATTGAATAGGTCGGCTATCCCTTGGACATTCTCCTCGACACATAATGAATGCTACTCGTCCTTTCCACGAAGAGGGAAAACCATTATGACGAGCCTTAGGGAAAGTCCATGTGAGCCACGTTTCGTTCCCGCTAAACATTTGCTCCTCTCCAGGTAGTAGGTACATGCCTACACCAGGCTCAAACTCTTTACAGCACAACGATTGGCACAAGGAACCGCAGTCTGAATCAAGAGGAGGGACGTCCAACATGGAATAGACCGTTCTGAAATCCTCTTTACTCAAAGTGCCGCATATCAATTTCTTCCGGTTAATCTTATTGGTGTAGCACACTCCCATAAGCAGTCCTCTCTAGTTTCTTATCTCCAATATTGTAACCTAAAACCCGGGTGCGATTTATCTTCTTTCCTAGTCCACTCTGGCGTTGACGATAGATCTGCATAAGTGATAACGTAGAATTCTGCCTAGCACGAGTGTTTAGTGCAATGTGTATGCAAACATTTATTCTTCAGGGAGGTTTTTTCGACGGCTCTTCTTACTTTGTCAAATATCTCTCAGTTTGTAGGGGCTCAATGTTTGTTTTCATCTGTAAACATTTCGGTGGCCCACAACGATCGAATCGGCATAGTAGGCAGAAATGGCGCCGGGAAAACTACTTTGCTACGTATCATCGCAGGGGATTTAATGCCAGATTCGGGGCAGGTAATCATTTCTTCTAATCGTAGTTTAGGTTACCTATCTCAAGAATTGCCAACCTTTCGCAACACTGTACTCGAAGAAGTGATGGCTGGTAAGCCCCAAGTCATAGAAATTGAGGCAAGAATGAGGAAACTTGAGGAAAAGATGCTTACCTCATCAGATGATATAAATGAGCTACTGAAACAATACGCTCACGCCCAAACTCAGTTTGAAGCCCTCAACGGGTACAACTTGGAACATGAAGCTGCTGTAATCTTGGCAGGATTGGGGTTTGAAAAAGCAATCTGGCATTTTCCTGCAGAGAATTTGAGCGGTGGGCAAAAAGTGAGAATCAATCTTGCCAAACTCTTAATATTAAAGCCTGACATATTGCTTCTAGATGAACCAACTAACCATCTGGATATTGCGGGGATCGAATGGTTGGAATCCTACCTTAGAGCATATCCTGGCGCAGTGCTAATGGTTTCTCATGACAGGCGTTTTCTTGATAACCTTGCTGGAAAGATTTGGGAGATCGACGAGGAAAAGGTGTGTGTCTACAGAGGAAATTATTCTTCCTACTTGCAGCAGAAAGAAGAAGAGATTAGGCAACTCGAGGAAAGGTACGTTGAGCAACAAACCCTCATAATGGAAACTCGCCAATTTATCCAAAGATGGAAAGCTAACGCTAAAAGAGCGGGACAGGCTAGAAGCAGAGAAAAAATGCTGCAGCGGCTCGACGTTACTCAAAAACCTAGAAAGCAAAAACATCTGAGTCTTACGTTCAGGCCATCAGAACGTACCAGTAGAGAAGTTGCAGTGATTGAGGGACTTAGCAAAGGTTTCGAGCAACCGTTATTTGAGGCTTTTACCTATACCGTAAGCAGGGGTGAACGTATTGCCCTTGTGGGGCCAAACGGATGCGGAAAAACTACATTCCTTAATTGCCTTATGGGACTTGAAGATTATTCCGGTTCTATACAATGGGGAACTGGTGTGAAGAAAGGGTACCTGACCCAAGTCCCCTGTTTTTTCAACGACGACAAAACTGTACTAGATGAGATCAAGAGTCTTGGGCTTCCTGAAAAAGAGGCAAGGGATGTGCTTGGAATGTTTCTATTTTCCGGTGATGAAGTTAATAAGGTTGTAAAAGATCTTTCAGAAGGTGAAAAATCTCGGTTGGAGCTAGCAAAACTAGTTTTATCCGATGCCAATGTCCTTCTTTTGGATGAACCTACCAATCATTTGGATCTGCCATCTAGACAAGCGCTTGAAAGAGCCCTGTGTGAGTTCGATGGTACTTTGATATTCGCATCCCACGACAGACACCTAATTGATTTACTCGCTACCGTAGTGTTGTTCTTCGAAAATGGGAGTATAAAGGTTTTCGAGGGCAACTACTCTTCTTTTAGAGATAGTTGTAGATGGGAACAACCAACGGAAGTAGAGCCAGTTAAGCGTAAGAACACTTCGCAGTCTGTTAAAGAATCTCGGGATAACCGTCGGGAAATTATAGCAGCTATTGACTGCCGATTACAGGAGTTGGAATCTGAAATCAGCGAGTTGGAGTTGAAAGAACGTGAACTATCCTCTATCCTAGCTAATCACCAAACCTACGTAGATTCTAAGGATATTCCAGTGAAGGAATGGGGCCTCACCCGTTCAAAATTGGATAATCTATATGAAGAATGGGAAAAACTGATGGAGTCGAAACACGAATTTTCCTAAACTGGTATGCTTAAGATTTATTTAAAGAACACGGCGGAAAGAGCCAAGCTCTCTCGCCGTGTTTCATTTGCTACCTATAAGATATTTATAGATTAAACTTTCTTACTATGTTTTGAAGCACCTCAGCTTGTGCCGCTAGGTCTTGAGCTGAAGACGATACTTGATCAGCTGCTAATGCCATCTCCTTAATGGAAGCAGCCACTTCTTCAATTGCAGCTGCGCTTTCTTGTGACACTGCAGCCACATTTTCTACTAAGCGCTTTACTTCCTCTGCAGACATGGCCATATCCTCGACTCCTGCCAGATTCTCGTTGGCGTACGTTGCTATATCATTTACAGCTGTTTCTGTTTGTCCTGTTGCGGTTTTCAGCCGCTCAAAGGAATCAATCAGTTTGATAATTTCTTCTTGCGTTCCTACTGCAGCATTTTCTATTTCCGCCAGAACGGATCCTGCGTCCTGGGCAACCGCACTCCCGACATCGATCTCTTGGGTGCTCTGTTGGATGCTGCTCACAGTGTGTTCAATAGAGGTTGCGACTTTGTTAATCAAATCACTAATGTTCTTGGTCTCTGCCAAAGATCTTTCTGCCAGTTTCCGCACTTCATCTGCAACTACTGCAAAGCCGCGTCCGTGCTCGCCAGCTCTTGCCGCTTCTATGGCCGCGTTCAATGCCAACAGGTTGGTTTGAGATGCAATATCATCAATTACCGACACTATCTGCTGAATGCTCTGGGATAATCCGCTGAGTTCTGTAACTTGGATCGCTGCGCTTTCATTGGCACCTTGTATGTTGGCCATGCTTGTAGACAATACCTGAATTGATTCAGTTGCCCTTTTAGCTGCAGCAGTATTCTCTTGGGCGACTGTTCCTACGTTCTCAAGGGCTTCAAGCACTTCTGCAAAAATCCTGTTGGTTTCCGATATGACGACTGCAATTGTATCCACTGCTCCATATTGTGCCTGGGTACCTTGGGCAACTCTTTCGACGGCTTCAGATAGTTTTTCAGCGGCCATTGCCGTGTTGGCAGCTGTTGCGCTTTGTTCTGCTGCGCCACCTGCAAGTTGCTCGGCTGTTTCCGCTATCTGAGCCGCTATGCTGGTGGATTCTTCAGAAGTAGCAGACAATTCTTCACTGGTAGCCGCAAGCTGATCCGATGCACTAGTAATGTTCCTAATGATTCCTGCTATGTAATCTAAGAACTTGTTAAACCAATTCGCCAGTTCTCCTAGTTCGTTTTCAGATTCTACCTCAATCCTTCTGGTAAGGTCTCCTTCTCCTTCGGCAATGTTTTTAACCATGTCCACGATGCCCTCTAGTGAACCTACCAACTTTCGGGAAAACCAAAGTGTAACCGCAACTGCCGCTACAACCATAACAGAGCACATGATCCATGTGGATTTTTGTAGGACCTTTGCCCTCGCCAGCGCTTCAGATTCGTTTACCTCAATGATTAAGCCGTAGGGCTCATTGCCTATATTGACCAATGTACCTGTTCCGAACACAGTTTCTCCTGTGAAGCTTCGGTATACTTCGCTGGACTGGACAAGATCATTTTCAGGCGAAACTGCTTGAGTGATAAACTCCAAAGGCCATCCTTGCACCGTTTCGTTCATGTCTAGACCTTTGCCATCTTTCGGTACAATACTTGTTATTACACTGCCTTTTGCATCGACCAAATACGACACAGCGGTAGTTCCTATTTGTTCGATACCCGACTGAACTAGGGATTTGAGAGAACCACCTGTTACCACCAAACTTACGATTCCTACTATACTGTCCTGATCATCTGCAATGCTGTCTGACTTTTTAGGATCTATAACTGGCAAGCCCAAAGCTAAACAATAGTTTTTGGTTATGTCTGAGTAAAAAAGATTCGACAATGTGATATGACCTTCCATGGCGCCCAGAACATAATCTTTTTCGGAGAAATCGGTACCAGGAATATCACTTGGGTTAGTGGAGTAAATAATAGAACCTGAAGGTGAAAGGACCAAAAATACATTGAAATCTGTGCGGCTTGTAACATCTTTGCCAAGATCTTCCATGTCAGGTTTTATCTTATTTAGCCATTCCAAAGAGCTTAGGTTGTAGTCTACCTTGGATAGGGAAATTAAACCTTCCACTAACTGTATGTTGTTTGCTGTGTAATACCCTAGATCTTCAAGATGATCTATATAACCGTTTATTTCATCCGATTTTATCTTTGCGAACGTATTGAGATTGGCAATTGCCTCCTCCGCTAATGTGTTCTTGGTATTTCTGTACATAGTCGTACCTAACACTGCTGCAGGAACTACTGCCAAAAGCAGCCCAATTATTAGCAGTTGGCCCCCAATTTTACGAAATGCTTTAATCGAAATCATCCCCTTGCCCTAAATAATGTGATATCTTTGCGCACCATACATAATTCCATGGTTTATCCTATAGGCAAATGAAACAGTATATTATGCCTACTATGAAATAAAATCGAATAACCTGGACAAAAAGTTAACCCACAGGCTAAAAGTTGTGCAGTTTAGATCCTGAAATGAAAAAGGGAGAGTTTCTAAATCTCTCCCTTTGATCTGGAGGTTAATCCCCTATTCTTCAATATGGTTCAATTTACCGTTAACCGAACACTTTCTCACCTTCTATGAAAACTGCTTCTATCTTCGACCTTATTTTGAACGGGTGTCCTGTCCAAATGCTAAAGTCTGCATCCTTCCCAGGCTCCAAACTCCCAACGCGATCGTCAACACCCAAAGTTATGGCAGGATTGAGGGTTATAGCTTTGAGGGCATCCCCTTCAGACATTCCGTTTGCCCATGCCACAGCAGCTGCAGTTACCAGGTGCTGGATTGGATGGAAGGGATGGTCGCTGATTATGCTAACGTGACACCCTGCCCGCGAAAGGGCTCCTGGAGTCTGTGGAGAAATATTGAGAGTTTCAATTTTGGCTCGGTGCCATATTGTTGGGCCTATGTTCACCTTGGCTTTCCTTTTACCTAAGAAGTCAGCTACTTCTATGCCGTCTGTACAGTGCTCAATGGAATAGTCAATATCAAATTCCTCAGCGATCCTTACGGCTGTAACAATGTCGTCTGCTCTGTGCGCGTGTACCCGTAAAGGTATCTCTTTCTTCAATACTTTCACAAGACTTAACATGTCCAAATCTGTATCTGGCATCTTTGATGGATCTTCTAGTCCTGCTTCTAGCTTCCTCAGATAATCCTTAGCTTTAAAGAGCGCATTTCTCAGAATAGAAGCAATACCCATTCGGGTTTTAGGTGCTTTGCCTTGTGAACCGTAAGAACCTTTGGGATTTTCGCCAAGAGCTCCTTTCATACCTGCAGGATTCCTGACAACCATATCATCAACGACGGTACCGAAGGTTTTCACTACAACTGTCTCGCCGCCTATGACGTTGCCTGAACCTGGAGTGACTTGCACACATGTAACTCCTCCAGAACGTGCGTCTTTGAAAGCAAAGTGATCAGGCCACACCGCATCTATAGCGCGAACCGACGCTGTTACCGGGTTAGATCCCTCATTTCCGTCTGATTCAGCTTGACCGTACCACTCGCTCCAAATACCTACATGTGTGTGGGCATCAACGAACCCTGGTAAGATCATTTTCCCCTTTGCATCAATTACAGTTGCGCCTTGCGGAATCGTCACATTTTCACCCACTTGGAGGATTTTACCTCCGCTCATGAGTAATATCCCGTTCTCTATCGGAACGCTAGATACAGGGTATATGGTTGCATCTACGATAGCCATAGTTTCCTTCATATGCTTTTACCTCCTATTTGGCCAGGGTCAGTCCCTTGGTAAACGCATTTACCGTTGATGAAGGTATAAAGGATCTTTGAGTCGTATTCAAACGGGTCCTTTGTCCAGATTGCCAGGTCTGCATCCTTACCTGGTTCTATAGACCCGACCCTGTCAGACACTCCACATATCTCTGCCGGAAATCGCGTAATTGCAAGAAGGGCAAACTCTTGATCCATACCTTCACGGATAGCCAAACCTGCACACAATCGCAAGTATTGAATAGGGAGCACAGGGTGATCTGTTATAAGTGCAAGAGTCACTCCAGCTTTGGACAAGACATAAGGAGCAGTAAATCCTATATCTTTGACCTCAAGTTTGCTCTTGTCTGTCAAACATGGTCCCATGGTGACTGGAAACCCGCTGTTTTTCACTGACTCTAAAACTTTGTCCCCTTCTGTGCAGTGTTCTAACGAAATACACAAATCGAACTCTTTTCCAATGCGTATTGCCGTAACAATATCATCGGCCCTGTGACAATGAATTCTTAGAGGGATCTCTTTTTTTATTACGGCTGTAAGAGCTTCTTTTCTCAAGTCAAAATCAGGCTGTTTGTCTGACTGCCCTTGGGCAGAGTCTTTTTTCCTTAGGTAGTCTTGGGCTTCTGTCAACGCGCGTCTCATTACAGCGGCGTTTCCCATTCTAGTCTTGGGCATTTTGTTTTGGCTGCCGTATACCCGTTTGGGATTTTCTCCAAGAGCTGCCTTCATTCCACTGGGAAACTTCAGGACCAATTCATCAACAACTGAAGAGCCCCACGTTTTCATCACCAGGCTTTGGCCACCGATAATATTTGCACTACCGGGATCTGTTTGCACGCAGGTAACTCCTGCGGCAATTGCATCCTTAAAAGCTATGTCCTTTGGGTTAATTGCATCAAGGGCACGTACTTCGGCGGTGATAGGGTCTGAGGACTCATTAGTATCGTCACCTGCTTGGGTAGCCCCATCCTCTGAAATACCAATGTGACAGTGAGCGTCGATCAATCCAGGAGTTACTATGCTGCCTGAAACATCCACGACTTCTGAGCCTGCAGGTACGTCTACGTGTTCCCCTACTGCTCTAATTTTCCCATTTTCGATGAGAATAACACCCCTAGGAATCTCAAACGGCATATCTGGCTTGTTGCTAGCTGGATAGATTTTGCCGTTTATAATAGCAATGCACGCCAAATGTATACCTCCTTTTTTGAAATGACATGCGTAATTACTTCCCTTCTGGTCTTTAAAAAACCTTTTGTTTGACTCTCTTCTTTGTACGCGAGTTAGGATTCTGCTAAATTGTAAGTGAAGCATCATCTGAAAGACTTACGATTATGAACAGGTGAATTAATTTGAAGAAACAGAGCGTTCTAGGTTCGCTTCCAGGTGTCCAAGTGGTCTTATTTGACCTAGGCGGGACCCTATGGGCTCCTTTTGGCGAAAAATCTGGCGACCAAGTATTGGACTTTTCGGTTGCGCAGTTAATCCAAGAAATAGAAGCAGTGACCGGCGTAAGATTATGTCAGGATTCAGTTCGGGAGAAAATAGTGATCAATTTGGCAGGTTTCAAACCTACATGCTTAAACCATGGCGAATCAATCTTAGATAGCGATTCTTGGCGAGAGGTAGATCTTTACCACGTAATTTCTGAGATCTTGCACTTTTACTGTATTTATACACCAAATGAAAGCATTGTATGCCTAACAGATGGGTTTGCAGATAACCTGTCGAAAGAATACGCTCTGTACTCTGAAACTATAGATGTGCTGTCACAGTTGAAATCCTCAGGATACAAGATGGGTATTGTTTCTAATACAGCGATCCCTCCTTACATCATAGATAGATACCTTGCCGAATCTGGTATTTTGGATTACATCGATTTTAGGGTGCTTAGTTCTGAAGTAGGGTGGAGGAAGCCACACCGTAACATATACAAAGAAGCCCTAAATCGAGCAAAAGTCAAACCTGAAAATGTGATTTTCGTAGGCGATCGACTTTTAGAAGACGTTTGTGGCCCTAGTCTTATGGGGATGCACTCGGCACTAATTGTCAAGGAGTCGCAACTTACAGAAGATTTGGAATCAAAGCAGTGCTTTATAGTGCTCAATAGTCTTAATGATCTAGTTTGTGTAGATCCAACTACTCTTTTTCACTAGGTTCTTTAGGTTCTATGTGC
>DGFF01000052.1 GCA_002391545.1 Candidatus Fermentithermobacillaceae bacterium UBA3907
GGCAATCCACCTGCCAGAGTTTTTTCGGCGCCCAGGCCTAGGTCCTCTAGCATGGTGTAATAAGCTACAGCGTTCTCTTCAAAATCTCCATAAACTTGGTCTGAGCTCGCGCTGACTATATAACCGTATTCGGTAATGCACAACTCTGCTTCGGTCCCAAAAGGGCCTTCTATTAGATCTGATAAGTACTGATATGCCTCGACTGAGGAAATTCGCTTAGATTTAGAGGAAAACAGCCATCTGAAAAATCCGGAAGATACTTTAATATCCTGCAAAGCCGTAGATATGTTCTTTTCTTGTGCTAAAAGCTCGCGCGCTTTGTTCCTTAGGTCTTCGCCATTTCGCAAGATATACAAACTCTGCAGTAATTTCTCCTGGTACGGCGTCTTTTGCCGCAAGTCAATCCTTACTTCTCTAGATACAGTAATGGCATCGTACATCTCGTTTGTGATTCTCCTGATCTTACGCGCCGTCTCTTCACCGATTCCCTTGATTCTTACAAGTGCTTGGACAGACATAAAATAAACCTCATACATATTTTCAATGCCTGCGTTTCTCAAAGCAGAAACCCGTATACCTTGTTTTTCAGCGTTCAAGGCGTCAACTGGTATGTTGGCCATTTCTCTCAAAGCCGAATCGTGCATTAGCGCATATGCCTGCTGAATGATTGCCTGCTTTACAGTCTCATCGTTCACAGATATAGATGTGAGCGAATCGTAAATCCCGGTTGCTTTCTTAATAACCGCTTTGACTGCATGTTTATTAGGACGCTTGAGTTTTTCTGACATATCATACATCTCCATATGTATCTCGTTACAAAGCCTAAGCTGAAACAGCGGGTGTGACTCTTGTCAAAAGCACGCCACATATACCAGATCTGCAGATACATTATATCTTCCTATGTATCTAGTTATGTATCTAGTATCGTATTTTCTCAGGTAGGTGGTTTGTTATCACGCGCAAAGTCAAACCGCTTGCTTTTCAAAAATGGCATACGCAGGATTAACCTTTTCTCTTTCTAAAAAAGTATACATGTTCTCAGATCCTGCCTCAAGGTGGGCATTCACGCCCATTTTGACGTATTTCGGGTGTTCTTTCTACTTCCCTCTTATTTCCGCCTATGTGCTACGTCCTGTGAGGTTCGGATATCCTTTCCAGAAGAATACTGGAAGGATACTCAACTAGCTTTTGGTTATGTGTACTTTCTTACGATATTTCTTACGCAGGAGAACCCAAGTTGGGGGATCACAGGAAACAACCTTAACATTCCACGGGGCGGGACCCATTGCGTTCGTAAAACAGTATTGTCATACCAAGAAGCGAAGCATCCCTGCTGTTTCTTCGTCTGGCGCTCTAGCACGTAGAACGGCCCGTCCATGAGAATGTACCGTACTAAATCCTTCAGGCTATTCGGTCAAATGTGTTTGCTGTGAAACTCCTTGAAAATACTGCCCAATTGCTCTCGCCAGGCGTTTATACTCATCAGATGTAACCATGCCCACGCCATGCAAACGTTAGATCTTTAGGTATTCTGATAGTATGCTGAAAGATCTGCTCCAACTAGTTTCTGGTTCTGGGTTTCTCACCATCATGCCTAGTAGTCTTCGGTGACCGCCTGCACTGATCCCTATGTGACAGTGACTTATGAAGCTAGTTTTCTACGATTGGCTCCAGGTTTTTTTATCATCAGGAGACAGTGATCTTGTCACCTTTTTGTCAGCTTAGCAGACGCCAAATCAGACTCAAGGCGACTGACAACCTCTATGGGCTCACTTTTGGCTTGATCTGCAAGATGCTGATCGATATAGCCTTGTTGAACCATCAAATCTAAAACCAGAGTCCGTCTCTTATCCGCTAGGTCCAAGTTATGATAAGGCGAGTAAATCTCAGGACCTTTAATGATCCCTGCTAACAAAGCGGCTTCCGCCAAATCCAAGTCCTTGGCTGATTTTCCGAAGTAAAACATAGACGCCATTTCACACCCATAAGTCCCGTGGCCAAAGTATATGACGTTAAGGTACATCTCGAGAATTTCTTTTTTAGAACAACGCATTTCTAGTTTTAGCGAATAGACTGCCTCTTTGAGTTTCCGCTCAACCGTTCTTTCCGGTGTGAGAAACAGGTTTTTTGCCAATTGCTGCGTGATGGTACTGCCACCTTCTACCACCTTACCGGCTCTTAGGTTCGTAAATAGCGCTCTCATGATAGACACCAGTTCGATACCGTTGTGGGAATAGAATCTCTTGTCCTCCACTGCTACCACAGCTTTCTTCAACGTGTCAGGTATCTCATCATATGTTAAAAGAATCCAATCTGTTGAAAAAGGCAGCGGACTAGGGCTGGGATTCTCGTTATGTATGGCAATAAACTCCAGAAGCGCCTCTGGAATCTGAGGTTCTGGCAGTTCGGTAACAGTCACAACTATCGTAAGCGTTACAAATATGATACCCAAAAGGATCAAAATGACTTTTAGAACGCGGCTGAAGGTAACCTTCCTCGACGTTGCCTGTTGGGCCCCTTGCCGGCTTTCGTCAATCTGTGTTTGGTCGTTAAGTTTCATTTGGTTGTCGTTTTTTTCTGGCACCGAATCTCACTCCAGGTGTTTAGGTAGTTTGTTACACATTGGGACGAATCAGCCACTATGCTGCGTGCTCTGCGTTGCTCGCTCACTTCTGGAACATTTATCGATGTTCCCCAAGCGGAGATCTAAGCAGAAACCCCCGTCCCCTTTGCTTCGTTTTGCTTCCCTTTGCTTCTTCTGAAGCAGAAACCCCCGTCCCTTTTGCTTCTGCTTCGTGTCCCTTTGCTTCGTTGCTTCGTTGTGAAGCAATAACCCCCGTCCCCTTCTGCTTCGCGTTCCCTATGCTTCGCTGCTTCGCATTGCGTCTAGATATGCTTTTCTTGAAATGAGAAAGTAAATAGTCTGAAGCGCTAGGAATATGGCAATCGGCACGGCCATGTATCGGAATGTCTTGGATGTTAGTACGGGAAGACCCATTTCTGCAATGATTGGGTCAGACAATAACGTTCCTACCAGGGCTTTCAGAGCGAATACGCTGTGGACAACTCCCAGGGCAAAGGGCGCGAAGAATAGCAGCGCAGCCTGCCTTGTTATCACAGTTTTTATCTCTCCCCATGAAACACCTAGACGTTTCATAGATGCAAACCTGGATCGATCCTCTTCCAAGTCGGTAAATAGTCTGAAGTGGAGCATGCTTCCCATCCCCACAGAAAACACTAAAGCCACAAATACTGCGAGAAACAGCATGAGACTTCTACTTTGTATCGTTTCTTGGTACGCAGAAACCCGTGACGAAAAATCAAGTATCTTAAAATCAAGATCTTCTATTTGAGCGCTAAGTGATGCCCGAATCTTCTCTACCGACTTTGAGGACTCGGTCCAATTGCTCAACTCAAAACTGATCAGTGTCAAGTAATCTCTAGGTCCTGCTACCTCTAACAAATCCCTCATCTGGGTTGAGTCGATCACCATCGCCCAGGAATAAGGGTCATTGAGAAGATTGACGTCGATGCTTTGACAGACTACGAAGCTGATCTCGCCTTCGTCTAGTTCATAGTCTACTTCAAAAGCCCGTGATTGGAGATCACCACATAAAGTATGAGGGGGATCGCCCCACGGGTATGATCCAACCATTACTGCCTCTCCAGGCAAAACATCCTCCACATAAGGAGCACCGCTTTGCTCTGCCCATACCTTAAAGTCTTCCTCGGATATCAAGGGAATCGGAACATTCATATCCCAGTCCCACACTGCTCCCCGAAACATGATACCTGGAAGAACTGCTCCCGACTGCACATGAACTCCATCCGACTGAAACTCACTTCTTAGGGATAGTTCTATCTTATCTAATTCGTGAGGCTCCAGTTTTCCCTCAATAGTAACGCTCAACGCCTGAGGATAGTCGAATTCGCGCATCTCTACTAAAGTTTGACTGGAGATATTGAGTGTACCTATGGCAGTTAACACCACGGCGGTCAAAATCGCTGTAATTGAAAGCACCCTTGCATTATCCTGTACCTTAAATCCCAACTCGCCAACTGTAAGAAGATTTAGGCCCCTATAATACACACCTTTATTCTTCCTAATACTCCTAAGAAAACCGACGCTAACTTGGGAAAACAAAAAATAAGTACCCACGCATACGATACCTATAACAGGTAATATGCGAAGTAGCACTGTCCTTCCGTCCGTAGTCCAAGCAAGGTAGTATCCTACGCTTAGGCACAACAAGGCGAATAGGCCTAAAATCCAAGAAAACGCCGGCGGTTTTTTAGCCTTTTGCGATTGTCTGGACAAGTCAACTATCTGTCCTTTCTTCAAACCACGAACATTTATGAGAGCTACGAAAATAAAAAGAAGAGAATAGCCTATGAAAGTGTAAACGATTGCTTCAGGTACTATGGCAAATTCAATGGGCGAATCAACCTGGAGCAAAAGACTCATGGCTGAAAGGAACATCCTCAAGAGTAACGTTCCTAACAGCAGTCCTAAACCGATGGCTATCTCACCTATGATCACGCTTTCAGTGAAGATCATCTTGCTCAATTGGCGACGGGAAGCACCTAAAGTGCTTAGCAGGCCGAACTCGTTGGCGCGGGACTTTATGAACGCGGAACTTGAGTACCAAACGAAAAAGAACGAGAAAATAACGATGATTATTTCACACGCCAAAAGACCAATCTGGACTCCAGTATCGGATACAGAAGGTCCGAATTCAACATTAGGATGCATGACGAAAGACGCGAACAGGTAAAAGATGGTAACTGAGAACACGCTGCTCAGAAGGAATGTAACGTATTTGTATCGCAAGCCCTTCATATTCTTATAAATTAAGCTGGTAAGGTTCATCAAAAGTCCCTCCCATCACGCTCAAAACGTCGATTACTTGCTGGAAGAACTTTTGTCTTCCGTCACTGCGCCTTAGTTCTGAAAAGATCTCCCCGTCCTTTAGAAATAAGATTCGTTTGCAGAAACTAGCAGCAAAAGGGTCATGGGTTACCATCAAGATGGTGATTCCATATTCCTCATTGAGGCTACTGAAAGTCTTCATCACACCGTTGGCTGATTTCGAATCCAAATTTCCAGTGGGCTCATCTGCCAAAACTACTTTGGGCCTATTGATTATCGCCCTTGCAATGGCAGTACGTTGTTGTTCACCCTGGGAAATCTCGAAGACACGTTTGTCAAGGATATGAGTTATCCCTAGATTTTCTGCCACTTGACTAACACGCTTTTCTATGTCGCTAGGTCTCACTTCGTCGAGGGCTAGAGGCAGAATTATGTTTTCTTTCACAGAAAGCGTGTATAGAAGATTGAAATCTTGAAACACAAAGCCAATGTTTTTCCTTCGAAACATGGCCGTCTCCTCATCTTTGAGTTTGGATAAATCCACTCCGGCTATTTCAATATGACCGGTCGTAGGTTTGTCCAAAGACGCCAATAGGTTTAAAAGGGTGGTCTTGCCGCTACCTGACGGCCCCATCACCCCTAGAAACTCTCCTTGGTCCACCTCGAAATTTATATTTTCTAAAGCCCAGGTGGCCGCCGAGTTTTTCTCTGAGCCATATACTTTGCTAAGTCCTTGTACCTTCAAAACTGTCATGGTTTGCCTCCCCTGCTTCGTCGCATATTATGCGCTTGCGTCCACATCTTACCTGACTGCTGCTAAGGCTTTCCATCGATTAATCTTTCATTTCGGAAGCAAATCTTACAATTCCGTAAGGGTCCGAGGAATCGCCAACCGCACCTTTCAACTGCACCTTTCAATCACGCCTTCTGTAACCGAATCATAAGCGAACCTGATTGTAACTGCAGTACCACGCCCTACTTCAGACTGTATCGAAATGCTATGCCCCAGTTTTCCAATTACTTTGCGAGCAAGGTATAGACCCATACCTGTCGATTCTGGAAGAAGCCTTCCATTGGATCCTGTGAAAAAGGGCTCGAAAACCCGGGGGATATCTTCTGGGGGAATGCCAATACCCTGGTCTTCAATGGTCAAAAAGGCCACGTCTTCAACCTTCTTTGCGACCACTTTAATTACGCGACTAGACTTTCCTTCATCAGTCTCATCTTTGGCATCTTCTTTTTGAGGTGAAATCGCGACCTTAGTGTATTTTATGGCATTGGATATGGCTTGTTCCATCACGAACTTGATCCATTTTCTGTCTGTAGGCACCAAGAGGTGCGACTCATTACATTCAATCTTGGGGAAAATAGAATAATGTATGAACTCTTTCTTATGGGAATTCAGGACTTCTCGGGACACTTCTAGTATGTCTACTGATTCGATGCGAAAGTCTTGTTCGAACTTATCGATCCTTACCGAATTAAGGAACAGTTCCAGACGCTGAGCCAGGCGTTGATTTTCCTCATCGATACTGTGAAAAAGGTCTTTTGCGTCTTCCACGCTATCTACATGCTCACTTTTCTGAACCATAAGATCTATTACTGAAATAGGCGTTTTCATATAGTGGACCCATCGGTCCGATAAGTGCTGGCGCACTTCTTCTTCGCGCTCAAAATCTAACAGCCGGGCATGGTAGGTTTGGCTCATGCTCCTCATCAAATTGGTTAGCATTTCTTCTTCTTTGGAAACTGGGCGAGTGATTGATTCTATAGCGAGGATGTCGCCCTTTGAATCGCGGGCTCGTTCAATCTGTGCATAAAAAGGCCTTCGGCGCAAATAGTCGCCCATTAGGTATCCAGCCAAGAGCACGCCGGACAGTAATAAGCCATAAAGAAAGGGTTCGTAGGTGATAGAAGCGCTGGCGGCGGCAACATCTAGCCATACTGCTAAAAGAGCAACACATATGCCTATTAGATAAAGCAAAATGAAGCCTATCCTATCCAAAAGATAATCGCAAAACTTCAACTGATCACACCTCTTTATCAGCCCTACATTGGTACTTATTTGGCCCTCATTTTAGTGCTTGTATTGATGCTATCTGTCGGGCACGTTTTAGTCCCATGTCACAGTCAATTTGTAACCAAGCCCTCGTACAGTAGAAATGGCGTTTGAAATGCCGATATCTTCAAGTTTCTTTCTTACTCTTGAAACATTCACAGACAAGGTGTTGTCGTCGACAAAACTGATGTCGTCCCATAAAGTCTCAAGCAGTTCTTCTCTTGAGATCACAGTCTCTGCTTTCGTCATCATCAGTTCAATGAGCCTCGCCTCGGTTGGAGTAAGAGTCGCCCGTTTGCCGTCATATTCAATTATGCATTTGCTCCTATGAAGAAAAAGACCGCAACATTCCAGTATATCTGGCCGTATGGCGTGCTCCGTCGAATACTCGCCAAATGTTCTTCGTAGGGCGCTCTTTACTTTGGCCAACATTACCTCGGCATTAAATGGTTTGGTGATATAGTCATCTCCCCCGTTTTCGATTGCCCGGATCTGATCAGGATCATCTGTTCTAGCGGAGATGAAAATGACCGGAACGTTCGATATGGTTCTTATCTGTCTGCACCAGTAGAATCCATCCATGTACGGCAGATTGATGTCTAAAAGGACGAGGTGGGGCATGACTTCGAGGAACTCTGACTTTATGTCATCAAAGCGCTGGGCTTTGTACGGATTATATCCGTACTTACTTAAGTAGTCGCAAATGAGGTCTGCTAGTTTGAAGTCATCTTCAACTACGTAAACGCGGTAGGGATTTGTGCCAGAGTGGCCTAAATCTGCCATATTTATACGCTCCTCTACGTGATTCAATCTCATTGAGCCTTTATTGAGCCTTTAGGGTAAAGCCAAACGAATTTTATAACCCTTCCCTTCTATAATATACGTTAATATGCGGTAGTATGCGTTTTGCCGCCAACAGGGGTACGTAAAGGGGTGCCCGGCAAGGGAAACCCCAATTACGCGAATATGCGCAGGTTAGGACCGTCTTTATCGTCACCTGCTTACCCATGCGCTTATTTGCTTAGGTGAAGCGGAAAATGAAGCACAGGCCCTCGTCGCCATTGGGCCCGCATCCCTTTTGCTCCCGCTGCTCCGCTGGATGAAGCAAAAACCCCCGTCCCTTTTGCTCCACATGCTCCACGGCCCCGCTGCTACGTTCTATGAAGCAGAAACCCCCGTCCCTTTTGCTCCATGCTCCGCGTCCCAGCTGCTACGTTCGATGAAGCAAAAACCCCCGTCCCTTTTGCTTCATTTTGCTTCAGAAGCAGGAGAACCGTCCCCCTTGCTTCATCTGATGGGATGTTGTAAAATCCGTGTAATTACCTGAGGAAAGAAGGTATATGAATGGCTCGTTTGAAGCGGTTTACGTCTAATCTTGTTGTTTCGTCTCGCAGTATTGCTGGCATTTCTTTTCCTCTTTGGGTTCTTCATCATCATGCCCATCACTGCCATCACGCACATCACCATAACTAATCCTTTCTAGTTTCCCAAATCTATCATTACAAATTAAAGAGAGATTCAAGATAGCAATCCCTAGAGACTGCATCTTTAGGTCTTTCCAACTAAATACTAGATTAGCGCCAGTTTAGTGTATTGATTTTTCCCAGCTGAAAAGTTGAGGTGGGCAAAAGGAGGAACTGAGCATTGGAGTATAACCTCATACAGAAAGAAATAGACCTTTTCCGGGAAAGGTACAAGACAAGGAGAATAATCGAGGACATCCTCATAAAAGAAGGTTATGAGTACTTTGAGCCTTCCAGTTTCGATGACATGGACAGGTTTTTGCCTCTTATGAATACCATGGGACAAGCTTCAATGGTAAAACTCATAGCCTCAGATTCACGGATTTTGGTCCTCAATCCAGATAACACAACCAGCATAATCAGCCGGATCGTTCCTTTGTGGCAGGACGGTATGAAATTCAGATTGTTTTACTCGGCAACCGCCTCAAGGAGCGACAGAGAGTTAGGGATTTCAGAGATACGGCAAGTTGGGGTAGAAAGGCTCGGTGAAAGTGATTTCAAAACAGATGAAGAAATAATACTTCTGGCTTTGGATATACTGAGCCAATTTAGCATAGATTTCGTGATGGAAGTATCCAACAGCAAGTTCGTAGACGGTCTCTTGGGAGAAACTGATCTGTCCCCAGTAGAAAAACGCCGCTTAAGAGGACTGTTATACCGAAAAGACAAGCAAGGCATATCCGATTTCGCAAAAGCTGCGCCTCTTCCCGAACCTATCTCAAACAGCCTCTTGAGCATACTTAACCTTCAAGGCGATGCAGAGGATATAACGGCGCAAGGTGAGCGTTTTTGCATAAATCAAAAAATGGCAGACTCTATCCGAGAGATAACCGCGCTCAAAAAGTTCCTGGATGCCTACGGGTATTTAGATAACGTCTCTTTTGACCTATCCATGATCACAGAACTCGACTACTATGACGGGCTAATGTTCAAAGGTTACTACCCCGGATACTTCAAAGATGCGCTAAGCGGTGGGCGCTATGACTCTTTCACAGAGGACTATGGAAAGAAAATACCGGCCATTGGATTCTCTTTGGATCTGGATCAAGTGACAAACCTTCGTATCAAACAGAAGGAGAAAGAAGGTGAGGATTTTGGATTACCTCAAAATCGCCGTGGCAAAAGGTAGAACAGAAAAAGGCGCCGCGGAAATCTTCAAAAAGGCAGGTTTCGGCAAGTACGTAGATCCAGATTCCCGCAAGCTCACATCCTTTGATGATGAGGAAAAGATAGCATATATCTACGTAAAACCCGTCGACGTCACAACCTACGTGCAAAACGGAGCAGCTGACCTTGGAGTAATTGGCAAAGATATGCTATTGGAGAATTCGAGCAGTCTGTATGAACTTTTGGATCTCGGGTTTGGAAAATGCAAGATGGTAGTAGCAGGAAAAGAGAACAAATACCCTCGTGGCAAGGAAGAAACCCTAAGAGTTGCCACATCTTACCCCAATATTGCAAAGAGCTACTTTGGGCACAAAAACCAAAAGATCATATCGGTGAATCTAGGCGGTTCTGTAGAATTGGCTCCCCTCTTAGGCTTGTCTGACGTGATAGTAGACCTGGTAGAGACGGGAAGAACCTTAAGAGCCAACGATCTTTACGTGATAGAAGAAATATGCAGTGTAAGCACAAAACTCGTATCAAACAGAGTGTCCTATAGGTTCAAGCATCAAAGAGTAATGGAATTGGTAAAACGGTTGGAGGAGGTTTGCTCCTAATATGATAAACGTAATTAAGATTCCAGATGAAACCGGCATATTAGAGGGAATTCTAGGCAATAGGCAGATCCAATTTGACCAAGTTGAGGACACGGTAAAGTCCATTTTATCTGACGTAAAGAAAAATGGGGATAGAGCCGTCACAAAGTACACTTGGAAGTTTGATAAGGTTTTCCTCCAAGACTTTTCTGTATCTCAAGACGAAGTATCATCAGCCCTAAAAAGGATAGATCCTTCCCTCAAGAACCATCTTTGCGCTGCGAAAGCCAATATAGAAAAGTATCATTTGCCCCAATTGAAAAAATCCTACTTCATAGAGGACGAAGACGCCCTATTGGGGCAGATCGTAAGACCCAT
>DGFF01000091.1 GCA_002391545.1 Candidatus Fermentithermobacillaceae bacterium UBA3907
AGATGTGTATAAGAGACAGAAATGGTTTGAATCGGAAGTCCAAGGAGGATCAACGGCCAGAAAACGGCCAGAAATGGAATGGGCGAAATGCGAAACTTGCCCGGGCTCCAAAATAGATATATTATTATCCGTAAGAATGTAAATTTAGAACATCTTTCAGTATGCATTCGGGCAAGTACTAGGTTAATCCTAAGGTACGATCGGGTGGTGATAAAATGAACGCTGGTGAAAGGCGAGAACGAATTGTTGAAATATTGTCTTCTTCGACTCAGCCTGTTACGGGAACATCTTTAGCATCTGTTCTGGGAGTTACAAGGCAGGTCATAGTACAAGATGTAGCGGTGTTGCGAGCTAGAGGAGAAAAGATCCTAGCAACCCCAAAAGGTTATACTTACTGGACTGACCCTGGAAAGACAGGAATTGTAAAGATGATAGCCGTAAAACACGACTTCTGCGACACTGAAGAAGAACTGCTAACCATGGTTGACAGCGGAGTTGAGGTAATCGACGTCATAGTAGAGCATCCAGTTTATGGCCAACTCGTTGGGTTGCTTTCCCTTACGACGCCGAAAGATGTAGAAGAGTTTATGAGGACCATAGAAGAAACGCAGGCTGGTCTTTTGTCGTCGCTTACTGATGGCGTACATCTTCACACTGTTAGAGCCCCTAGCAAAGAACACATAGATAATCTGGAAAAAACCTTAGCCGAAAAAGGGCTTCTTATTTCAGACTGAAGTTGCCGTATAATCGTCTGTTCTGATAACCCGAAGGAATAATGGAACTGCTGTTTGCTGTCTTTACACCTGACAAGACAGGTGATATACTGAGCCTATCTAAGCCACACCGATACATACTAACTTCAGGAGATGATTATATTGCACCTTCTCGATGTTAAGACCATGACAGCAGGCGCCCTGCTTTTGGCTCTGTCTTTGCTGATACCCATAGCATTTGGAGGAGTCTTAGGAATTGTGATAGGTCCCTTTTCTGCGACTTTGGCTTCTCACGTGCCCGTTATGATTTCTATGATGTACGGCCCTTTC
Source organism: Candidatus Fermentithermobacillaceae bacterium UBA3907 (assembly GCA_002391545.1). Classification (GTDB taxonomy): domain Bacteria; phylum Bacillota; class Sulfobacillia; order Fermentithermobacillales; family Fermentithermobacillaceae; genus UBA3907. The sequence continues at coordinate 1,044 of DGFF01000091.1, forward strand.
GTCGCAGGAATTGTGGCCTTGGGATCGGCAATAGGATTCTTTTTGAGGTTAGGTCCAGTAATCGCCTTAAGAGCTGCTATGCACATACCAGTAGCTATAATAGGAGCAATCCTTCTAAAGAAAAAAGTGTCTTTTCCTCTCGTCCTTACAATAACAGCACCCATTCATGCCCTTCTAGAAGGGCTCGTAGTACTTCCTTTTTTAACGTGGGGCGGTTCTAACGGTTTATATGGTAAAACCGAACCTATGTCTCTTTTTGCCTTGGTAGCTGGTGGTACCTTAATACACCACGCCCTAGATTCAGTTATATCTGTACTCTCGTGGCAAGTCCTCAAGCTATTTGTGAAACCGTCAACAGATACAGAGTTGGGCATAGGTAAAAACCACACACATGCCTGAAATAGGTAATAACGGGACTGATAATTAAGAGGGAACCCCTCGTGAATGAGGGGTTCTTTGTTATGAATCTGCAGCGCTTTCCTCCTTGGCTTTTTGTTTGTACTCCTCCGATCTATTATCGGTACAGTAAAAGCCAGAACCTTTGAATATTATTCCGACATTACGGCTGATTAACTTCTTTACTGGCCCACCGCATGTTGGACAAGTCGTAAGAGGCGCATCTGTTATCTTCTGCACTTCTTCAAAAACTCCGCATTTTTCACATTTATACTCGTAAATTGGCACTCTTAACAACCCCCTTTTCCCCACGCCTATAATACGTATAAATAATAGACAACACTATGTCAATACGTCAAACAGTTAAGCAGAGACCTCGAGCGAAGCAGAAACCCCCGTCCCCTTTGCTTCTTCTTTTGTAATGTGAAGGCCCAGGCTAGTGTGTTGCCTGGGCCTATCTAGGTTAGTTCCTAATCTGCGTTGGTTAGGAGTCGCTTTCGCCGGCCACTTGAGATTGGGCAACTCTATCGAGAGCCCATATCCCCTGATCATCTTTGTATATCATTGATCCAAAGGGTGAACGCCACGTGTACGACGTGTGCAACAACTGGTGAGATTTGTCGCTCAATGGCTTGCCCAAAAATGTGTCGTACAATTCCTTGACTGCAGGGTTTTCATGCGACTTGCGTAAAGGCATGTTCTTATCTATCTCGTAGATAGCCTCTATCCTCTTCTGCCTGATCTCATCATTGGTCGGAATCGGTTGCCCGCCTCCGCCTATGCAGCCACCTGGGCATGACATGATCTCAATAAAATGATATTCGGCTTCTCCAGATTTCACCCGATCCAAAACGTCCCTGGCATTTCCAAGCCCATGGGCTACAGCAATCTTCAAGGTCGTTCCATCAAGTTCCACTGAAGCTTCCTTGACGCCGTCGAGACCGCGTACTTCTTCAAAATCTATCTTCTCTAAAGTTTTGCCGGTGTATATTTCGTAAGCGGTTCTCACAGCCGCTTCCATGACCCCGCCTGTAGCTCCAAAAATAGCTGCTGCTCCCGTAGAAATCCCCAACGGGTCGTCGTACTCTTCTTCTGGGAGACTGTCGAAGTCTATTCCTGCTTCCTTTATCATGTCCGCAAGTTCTCTTACGGTCAGCACGTAATCTACGTCTTGATACCCAGATGCAGTCATTTCTGGTCTCTGGCATTCAAATTTCTTGGCAGTACAAGGCATTATCGACACTACTACCATATTAGCAGGATCGATCCCGATCTTTTCTGCATAATAGGTTTTAGCCAGGGCCCCAAACATCTGCTGCGGTGACTTACATGAAGAGACGTTCTGCGATAGGTCCGGATAGAACTCTTCCATGAAGTTAATCCAACCTGGACTGCAAGAAGTGATCAGCGGAAGTTCTCCTCCCGTCGCCAACCGCTCTAGAAGCTCAGAACCTTCCTCCATAATTGTGACGTCAGCTGCAAAGTTTGTATCAAAAACTTTGTCAAACCCTAATTGTCGCAGAGCCGCAACCATCTTACCGGTACTTATGCTTCCTGGAGCGAGCCCAAACGGTTCTCCAACAGCAACTCTGGTAGCGGGCGCAGTCTGAACTATCACAAACTTGTCAGGATCGTAGATAGCCTGCCAAACTTCCTCAGTATAATCCCTTTCGTACAGAGCACCTACAGGACAAACCAAAGTACATTGACCGCACTGTACGCAAGGACTCTCGCTCATGCTTTCGCCCCAGGCTGGTCCAATTTCTGTGCTCAGGCCTCTTCCGTAGGGCCCAATAGCATTTACTGTTTGGATCTTTTCGCACACCGCTACACAACGTCTGCACAGTATGCATTTATTCGGATCGCGAACTATGGCAGGAGTCGACATATCGATGGGTTTTATCTCATCGTCGCTTTCAAATCTAACTTCCCTAATCCCTAATCGCTCTGCTAAGCTCTGAAGCTCGCAGTTAAGGTTCCTAGGGCACGTGACACACTCATACGGGTGATCCGACAGAATCATCTCTACTGAGAGTCTCCGCGCAGCACGCACCACAGGAGTATTGGTGTGAACTACCATCCCTGGAGCCACATCCGTTACGCACGCAGCCTGCAAACCTTTGCTTTTTTCCACCTCCACCACGCAAACCCTACAACTGCCTATTTCGTTAATATCTTTCAAATAGCACAAGGAAGGAATCTCAATTCCAGCCTCCTTGGCCGCTTCAATTATTCTAGTCCCTTCTTCAACAGTTACCTGTTTCCCGTCTATGGTCAGGGTTACTAGCGCCATCTGTATCCCCCTTATTCTTTAACGTCACAACGCAAGCATCGCATTGCTTCTTGCTGTGCCTGAGTCGCATCGTAACCTAATTCTACTTCAGCAAATGAGTTAACTCTGATGTTTGGAGACAGTTCCTTTGCTCGTATCCGCTCCAATTTATCCTCCACTATCGGCCTTGTCAGCTTTCTTTCGTGCTTCGGTTCTGGAACCACATTAGGATCTCCTACGAGAAGCTCGTTTATGGAAGACGCAGCCTTCTTACCAGCTTCGATAGCTTCGACCACTGTTGCAGGACCCGTTACGCAATCGCCACCTGCGAATATGCTAGGTATATCTGTAGCCAGAGTCCTTGGATCCACTTCGAAGGTTCCACCTCGTTTGATCTCGAGACCGTCACCCATAAAGACATCGGTGTCCGGTACCTGTCCAATGGCAGGTATGAAAACGTCACATTCCAGATCAAATTCGCTACCTTCTATTGGATAGGTTCTGCGTCGTCCTGACGAATCGAATTCGCCTGCTCTCATTTTTACACAGCGAACCTTTTCCACCTTTCCGTCTCCAATGATCTCTACAGGGTTAACCATCAGGTTGAATGAAATGCCTTCTTCCATGGCGGCTTCAATCTCTTCTTTCTCCGCTGGCATATCTTCCTTACGCCGCCTGTATACTACTGTGACGCTTTCCGCACCCAATCGCTTTGCAGACCGGGCAGCGTCCATAGCAACATTTCCTCCGCCGACTACGACTACCTTTTTACCCTCTAGGTCCACGTCCTTGCCTAGATTAATATCGCGCAGAAGAACAACTCCAGGTACTACACCAGGAAGGTCCTCCCCTGGAATGCCCATCCGCTGATCTTTATGAGCACCTATGGCTATGAAAGTTGCATCGTACTCTTGCTTTAGCGTTTCCCAGGAAATATCTGTGCCTACTTTGACCCCAGTTTTTATAGTCACACCCAGGTTCTCAATGGCTTCGATATCTTTGTTGAGCGCATGCTTGGGTAACCTGTACTCAGGAATCCCGACTGCAAGCATACCGCCAGCCACAGGTAACGCTTCATATATCGTAACCGAATGCCCCTGAAGCGCTAGATAATGAGCAGCAGTCAAGCCTGCAGGTCCTGCGCCTACAATTGCAACCTTCTTGCCTGTAGGTGGCTTTACGCTAGGCTTGGGTCTGGCGCCGTTAAGGCTTACTGCGTAATCTGATGCAAAACGCTTTAGATCCCTAATTGCGATAGGTTCATCAAGCTGAGATCTCCTGCACCGCGACTCGCACGGATGATTGCATACCCGACCGCATACTACTGGGAGCGGGTTCTCCCTCAGGATTTCTTCGTATGCCTCTGCAAAACGCCCTTGCGCTATCAAATCTACATACATTGGAACGTCAACATTGGCAGGGCACGTATTTTGACAAGGCGCTGTGAACAACGCAGCACAAACAGAAGCAGGGCACTTCTTATCTATGATGTGGGCTTCGTACTCTTCCCTGAAGTATTTAATGGTAGAAAGCACCGGATTGGGTGCACTTTGCCCCAAACCGCACAGAGCGCTTTCCTTTATTGCATTCCCCAATTCTTCCAGAGTTTCAATATCCTCTACTTTACCTTCTCCCTGGCTAATTCGGTGCAGTATTTCAAGCATTCGCTTGGTGCCTATTCTGCACGGCGCACACTTGCCACAAGATTCAGACTGTACAAATTCTAAGAAAAATTTGGCGAGGTCAACCATGCACGTATCTTGATCCATTACCACAAATCCGCCAGAACCCATGATGGTTCCAAGCTCGGCAAGGGATTCGTAATCAACGGGAGTATTAAGGTATTCAACAGGGATACATCCTCCTGAGGGGCCACCTGTTTGAACCGCTTTGAATTTCTTGCCGTCTGGAAGCCCGCCGCCTATATCAAAAACGATTTCCCCAATCGAAGTGCCCATAGGTACCTCGGCTAAACCATTGTTATTTATCTGACCTGCAAGGGCAAATACCTTGGTACCCTTTGATGCTTCCGTACCGATAGTATTAAACCATTCGTGTCCCTTTCTCAATATCACAGGAACGTTGGCAAAAGTCTCCACATTATTTATAACAGTAGGTTTACCCCATAGCCCTTCATTGGCAGGGAATGGAGGCCTAGGTCTGGGTTCTCCTCTCAGACCCATTATCGAATTCAACAGCGCAGTTTCCTCACCACAGACAAAAGCGCCAGCGCCTAATCTCAAATCTATGTCAAAATCAAACCCGGAATTAAGAATGTTCTTTCCAAGAAGACCTAACTCGCGGGCATCATCAATAGCCTTGTAAAGTCTACGTACTGCAAGAGGATATTCCGCACGCACATACACGTACCCTTGCGAAGCACCCACTGCATAGCCGGCGATGGTCATGCCCTCCAATAATCTATGGGGATCTCCCTCTATCGTTGATCGGTCCATAAAAGCCCCAGGGTCACCCTCGTCGGCATTGCACACGATGTATTTGGGCGAACCTTCAGCCTTAGCGGCAAACTCCCATTTTAGACCAGTCGGGAAACCTGCCCCTCCTCGGCCACGAAGCCCTGCTTTTTTGACCTCGTCGATTACTTCTTCGGGCTTCATCTGAAGCGCTTTGGCTAAGCCGAAGTATCCGTCCCGCGCAATATATTCTCTTATGGATTCAGGATTGATTATTCCACAGTCTTCCAATACCACTCTGGTCTGCTTGTGGAAAAACGGAATATCTTCAAAATCCACGACCGCTCTTTCAGTTTCAGGCTCTCTGTAAAGGAGCCTTGGCACAACTCTTCCTTTAATTAGATGTTCTTCAACCAGTTCAGGAACGTCTTCCTCGTGGACTTGGCAATAGAAAACCCCTTCAGGGTACACCATCATGTTTGGACCAAACCGGCAGAAACCAAAACATCCTGTTTCTATTACCTTCACTTCTTTATCTAGTCCAACTCGGGCTATTTCTTTTTCTAGAGCTTCCTTGAGAACCATGCTGCCCGACGCATGGCATCCAGTTCCTGAACACACAAGAATATGACTCCTATAAAACTCCATCAGGCCTCTCCTCTCCTATCCGAAACATTTTCACAACATTTGTTCTTCCACATTAATGACCCACTCTTCTACCGGCTTGTGATTTATAATATGGGATACTACAATCTGCCTCGCTTTATCTGGGTCTACCTTGCCGTAAACTACCTCAGGCTCCCCTGGAATCTCAACCGTTACTATTGGCTCTTGTGAGCAAAGGCCTATGCAGCCAGTTTCTGTTACAGTAACATCCAACTTTTTCCTCTTCCTAAGCTCGTCTAGTACGGCGAGCATTGTATCCCTAGCACCCGCAGCTATCCCACAAGTACCCATCCCCACAACTATCCTGGGGCTTCCTGAAGCTGAGCGAAGACGTATTTCTTGAAGTGTTTCTTCTTTGATCCGCTCAAGTTCTTCAATCGATTTCAAAGTACAAGACCTCCTCTATCTGGGCGATAACCTGCAGAATACAGCCCTTGGGTTAATTCTTCCTCCACTTTGCCTAGAAAAATCAACTGATTCCGGCTGTCTTCTCCAATATCATCCCATATACTATTTGTATCAAAATGGTAGACACCGTTTGGGCCGCAGTACGTAAACAACACACGCAAGTCTGGATTGCCAGCTAGGAACGAAACAAAAGTAGCTACTATGTCTCCTAAAGGCTGCCTATCCGGATGGTTAAGCTTGTAATTCACTACTACGCAAGCTCCGCCTAACTCGCTATCTTCTATGGACAATGAACCTCCTGCCAGCTCCGCAGCCTGAGCTACAAGGGGCAGCCCCAAACCTACGTGTTTACGGTCTGACGAAGTGTAAAAAGGGTCTAGAATCCGTTCCCGTTCGTCAGAGCTTATACCCTTCCCATCATCTGAAACTGTTACCTGCAAAAGATCGTGTTCCAGACTTTCCAAAATATCTACCTTTACCGTCCGGGCGCCCGCATGTGCGCTATTTTGCAAAAGATCGAGCAGGTGTAAAGACAAGTCTACCATTACCTGCACCTCCGCACTTTGCTTGAGAGTACCCGAAAACTAGCTACCTGCAACATGAACAGTCTCCGCTTCTTCCTTCTTTCTGTACAGATCCAAAATGGCAGGTACTTTATCTTGGGTTACCCGGCCATGTGTATCTTCATTGACGGTCATAACTGGCGCCAAGCCACAAGCACCCAAACATCTTACAACTTCAATAGTGAACAGACCATCGTCTGTTGTATCCCCTGCAGTAATGCCCAGTTCTTTTTCGAGCCTCTCCAACACATCAGGAGCCCCTCGCACATAGCAAGCAGTCCCCTGGCATGAGGATATAATATACTTCCCTCTCGGCTTTTCCCTGAAAAGCGAATAGAAAGTTATGACTCCATACACTTCAGTTAGAGAGACTCCAAGGGTTTCCGCAATCTTTACTTGAATATCCTTGGGTACATAACCCAGGCGTTCCTGTACATAGTGGAGTACCTGAACTAAAGCCCCTCTATTCCCTCTGTTTTGCTCAATGATCCGTTCGATATCCAAATAAGCTTCTGCACATTCACATTTGTGCTCAGTGTTATTGGACACGGCTTCCCCTCCTCTTAATATCTTTTCTTTCCTTACAAATTGCTCATTTCTGGACTCTCAATTCACCTCGACCTTAGACCCTGTCTGGGCTTGTGAATTCCCTATACCTTTCTCACAAAAAGTTTCATACAAAAGCCCTGACATTTCAAAATCGCTCCGGTCAGTCCATAAAACGGCAACTCCCTCCCTCCTGGCCCTTTCGCACGTTTCCTCGGGCAGTTCTCGCTGACATACAATGATGCACGCCAAATCAAGTAGGCTTGCTACGGCAATGACGTTCTCATGGGTCTGAACTGTAAGCCAGACATAACCTGGTTTAGCACATGCCATCACATGAGACAAAACATCTCCGGAATAACCGCCTTCAATTTTCTGCGAGCGACTTTCCTTAGGTAAAGATTTCACCTGCAAATCAAACATGGAAACTAAATCTTCTACCAGCATAGAATCTGTCCTTTCTAACTATTTTCTTCCTCGGAAACATTATCATTAAATTGCCCCATTGCAGGCGGTTTCTTACCTGCCAGATCTTTTATCTCTTGTGCAAGACTTTCGAGTCGCTCCCTCAATTTAAATGTGCAATCCCACACAGACCCTCTCCCAAGGACTATATCCTCAGCCAAAGCTCTACACTTAGGAGCACCACAAGCTCCACAATCCAGTCCAGGAAGCGAATGCTCAATATTTTCCAACAGCTCAAGTTTATTTCTAGCTTCCTGCACATCCTCATCTAGTTTAAAGATGGGACGAGGCAAGATCTCCAAATTCATCCAAATTGCAGGATTTGTTTCAGTAACATCAGCCAAGATAGGGTTAGGAGGCAAATCTATGTAAGCATTGGCCAGATCCCTGATCCTTGTTCTAGAGACATAAGAATTGGCCACTGTAAGGGCGCCTCCCACACAACCCCCAATACAAGCTTGGGCCTCGATGTAATCAATGTAATCTAGTTCGCCCTTTTCAACTTCTTCAAGCACTGATGCAACTTGCGTAATTCCATCAACCGCCAAGCCCTGGACTCCCGCAGCTAACATCTCCCCCCCAGATCTTCCCCAGCCAATACCATATCCTGATGAAGTGGGAAAATCCATTTCTTCAGTGACGCTTGAAATATGTTCACGTACCCAACTGTACGCTTCTTGCATAGATATAACAGCGTCCACCAAAGATCTACCTCGGCCTACCGGCTGTCTAGCGGCAGTAATCTTTGCAGGGCAAGGGGAAATAAAAAATGTAGAAGCCGACCTTTCAGGATGTTTTTTATGGGCTTCGTTTTTCGCTAACCATGCCGCTATCTCCATAGGCGCTTCACACGGAACCAAATGCTTTAACAAAGATGGGAACTTAACTTGAATAAGCCTTACCACTGCAGGACAAGCACTGGAGATTAGCGGCCTTGGAGAATGCGTTTTGTTTATGTAGTTTCTCGTAACTGAGCTCACCAAATCAGCCGCAATAGAAACATCGAATACTTCATCGAAACCTCCCGGTGCACACAGGGCAGCTCGAATTTTGCCAGGCGATATATCTCGATGGAATTGTCCATAAAAAGACGGAGCTATAAGACCTATTTTGTAGTCATAATTATCGAGAATGGCCCACTCATCTGCTATTGCAACCTTAGCATGGTTGGGACACTGCCTTATACACTCTCCGCAATCAATACATCTGTCCTCTAGTATAAAGGCCTTTCCGCCCCTAACTCGTATTGCTTCAGTGGGACATCCTTTTATGCAGTTAGTACAACCTTTACATTTGTCTGTTTGAAGCCTTACAGAATGGAAGTATGGCGCTCCAACCATATCCTGGGGCCCTGGAAGTATTCTGGATAGTACGCGCGTGCCTTCGCCGGGAGTCGATGTAAGTTCCATAAAATCTGAATGTTTCCTAGAGTTAGGTAGACCCATTCCCACCCCAAACCCTAATTCCTTCACGTTCGAGGGGGCTGTTGAATAACCTTCTTGCATGGCAAGTTCCACATTATGTATGCCAGGCCCCGAGTCTTCAACTACTATTTCAAGACCCCCATCTTTCCATAAAACCTTCACCGTTCCGGAAAAAGCATGGATTACAACGTTCATAGACAATTCATATGCCACAATCAACGCGCGCCTGGTAGCATCAGCGGGGAATCCTATGTTTAACAACGCTCGCTTGAGCTTAGAAGTCTCCTCAGCGACTGTACTAAACTCCCCTCGTTCCAACTCATATTCATATACGAGTCTTTCAGGCGCAAATATGCTCGTCACCTTTGGTTCAACCCTCCCAAATCAACCTGTTAGAGCAGGCGTCGAGACCTTTAGGAACACATCGCCACAAGGTCTTATGGGGATAAACAGTATGGTCAGTCAATGCACCTGAAACAGACATAAAATCCAGTTCTGTGAATCTTTGCACTTGTATACTTAACCGCCTGTTTCTATAATAATTTATAATTTGTGACATTAGGCACTATCCCTTGCCAGTTTACCATTAAACATAGTGCGATGCAATGAACATCAACCGCTCTGTAACCACAAAAAGAGCCAGGCAATGCCAGAGAGACCAACGTTACCCTCTTGCCTGGCAAACACTTCTCCATAAAGCCCAAGTACAACACGCACATCTATAGGAACAACACCATCAGAAAAACAATGTCTTAGGCACTGTTATCGAATCCCAAAAATCTTTGTGATCACATCACAATACCCTTCAAAGATACTATATGCAATTATACAACGCTTAAAAATCTGAAAATCGCAGCAGCTCCTGTGGTAGTTGGCATCCTGTCTTTCGGGAGCACCACCACTTCTCCTTTGCTCCTGAAGACCATTTCTGCTAGGTCATCTAGCAAATCATCGTGCTCGGGATCATCAAGGTCTGCAGGCTCCAATTCCCACGTCTCAGGATTAATCCTAAGCGGCACTACTCTGTCTGCCTCAATTAACAGGTGTTTTATATTATTCTGAAGCGCGGCCCGTGCGATTTGAGACAGATCGTCGGTGGCAAGCCATTTAGCCCTAGCCTCTTCATACTTTTCAATCAAAACTCTAGTCTTTTCTAGATAGCTGGGCTCTAGGACTTTCCACACCTCATCTTTTAGTTTGGGTGTATTATCAGGATGATGGGCAATCTTGAGCCCTTCTTTCATTAGATGCGGGTTACGGCTTATCTTGTGAAACAAACTATGATACTCAGGCAATGCTATTAGCATTAATGGCAAACCCGATGGTTGAGAGTAGTTTTCGAGAACAAATTTATCTACAAATCGGAAGAATTTTTCAGTCTCTTTTTGTTTCTCTTCGCTCTTCTCAGTATGTCCGAAAAGTATGGGGGCGCCTGACGCTGTAGTGTGAGGTGCCGCAGTTACACTACGTTCATAATCTCTCTCTCCAAGAACCTCCTCAGCAGTCTTTGGAACGTCGGGGCCCAGGTCGATTTCTTCAAACCCATACCTGTTTCCTTCGTACAAGTTGAATAATTCCCTGTTTAACCCCAAGAGATGGTACCTGTCTGCTGATTGAAACACTCGTATCAAAGGTTTAATGTGAAACGAGTCAGCTACAATGGCCAATTCCTCTACAGGTCTTTGCAGTCTATAAACTATGCACCGATCTTCGTTGGAAAGTATGGCTAATCCATCCAGCGCATGATCCCAAAAGGGCCTGTCTTCAGCCAGCACGCGATAAGGTTCAAGCAAAGGTTCTATTTTCCTAGTCGGATATTTCAGTCTCAACGAGTTTTCAATTTTTTGAACCAGATTCTTAAACCGTATCCGATCCTGTTTGTTTTCAGGCCTATGCCGATGGGTTGGCTGATATAGGGATATACACGGCGGCTTATTTGTGTCTAGAATTTCATGGGGAAAGTTAGTTACAATTTCGTACAACATACTTACCCTCCTCGTATAGTTTGATTCTCAGCAGCGTACATTTAGGGTATGTCATTCGTATCATTAGTCTATCAGATGTTTTAGATTTCACAAAGGGCAACAACTAATACCATCCACGAAGCCCTCCATCCCCTATGTAGCATTCTCAAAAGGGAGCCAAATTATTGCGCCCATCGAAATTTTGTGAAATAATCGATAAAGCAGAAAAGGTGGTTTGCTAAATGATCCAAAAGATTACCAACTTGTTTAGTTCGCAAGACATGACTGTCGGTAAACCCATGACTTGTCTGCTTAGGTTCTCCATACCGTTACTCATCGGGAACCTGGCTCAACAACTATACAGCACAGTAGACTCGATAATAGTAGGGCAATATGTAGGAGATAGGGCGCTCTCGGCAATTGGCACTACTCTTCCTATCATTAACTTACTGCTAGTACTTTTCATTGCAATCTCTACAGGCACCTCTATCATGGTGGCCCAATATTTTGGGGCAAAAGAAAGAGATAGACTTTCGCACTCCGTAGGTAACGCTATAACCCTGATTCTGGCGTCATCTGTGATCATTATGGCAGTAGGGATACCCCTATCTGGTTCTTTGCTCAAACTTACAAATACTCCGACGGAAACCTACGATTTGGCTCATACCTACCTTGTAATCATACTAGCAGGCGTTGCTTTCAGCGGCCTCTATAACATCTTGTCGGGTGTGCTACGTGGCTTGGGTAACTCAGTTTATCCCTTGTTCGTACTAATTACAGCTTCGATCCTAAATATCTTTCTGGATATATACTTCATAGCAAACTTACACATGGGTGTAGGCGGCGCAGCTTTGGCAACCATTATATCCCAGGCAGTTTCAGCAATACTTTGTCTATTGAAACTGCTTCGAATGAAAGACACAGTAGATATAAACATATCGATGCTCATTCCCGATGGAGATCTTGTATCTCAACTGATGAGGCTCGGTTTGCCTTCAGGAATTACCCAAGTGATTTTCTCAATGTCTATGGTTTTCGTACAGTCCCTTACAAACAGCATGGGTTACAGAGTAGTCACATGCACAACAGCTGTAATGCGCATTGACGGATTTGCTATGATGCCAAACTTCACTTTCGGTATGGCTATCGCCACTTTTGTAGGGCAAAACATAGGAGCCAACAAGTTAGATCGTATCGAGGAGGGGCGCAGGGATATCCTCAAGATAAGTCTCACCACATCGGTTATTCTAGTCAGTTTACTACTTCTTCTCGGCGAGAATTTGATACGGTTGTTCACATCCACTGAGGACATCATTAACCTCGGCGTGCGACAGATACGAATACTCGCACCCGGGTATGTAGCTATGGCAGTGTCCCAGATTTTCGGCGGCATAATGCGGGGTGCTGGAGACACTATGCCTTCAATGTGGATATCAATAATCACTACAGTTTGCATACGCGTGCCCTTAGCATATATTTGGGCGTCTATGACTAGGAGCCCAATGTACCCGGCAGGTTCGCCTGACGCGTTGTTCTTTTCGCTTCTCATTAGCTGGGTTATAGGAGCGATCTTGAATTACATGTGGTATCGCCGCGGAACTTGGAAGGAAAAATCCCTTATAAAATACGGGGTTATTGCAGAATAATTGATGCCGCTAATCGTAGCGGCATCAATGGCATTTTACTTACCCTCAATTGCTTCAAGCGCCACCAGCACGATTGAAGCCAACACAGCTCCTAGGAGAGCTGTCACCAGCTGATTGATCGTTAACACCGAATAAACAGGCCCAGGAACGTTAGTTCCCCGTCCAATAAGAATCTTTATACCTACGGTCATTGCAATGAACTTGCAGACTGCCGCTAGACCCATTGCCAGATATCGGTTAAATCTGTCTAAGTAGCCAGCAACAAGGCATAAAACTGCATTCCCTACCATAATCACGGGAACAGCAGGAACCAACTGCATTATGCCTGTAAGCAACGCAACCCACGGAGTCACTAACCCTACCATCAAACCACTGATCGGGCCTATGAAGATAGAAGCTATGTATAGAATAGCGTTAATCGCCGGCCCTGTGATCATCTGGCTCAAATTCAGCGCTTGAATGCCCACAGCTAGGGCAGCTACCACTGCTGTTCTCACCACATCTTGCAAAGTGAGCTTCAATGCTATCAGATCCCCTTTTTCTGGAAGTAGGTGTTGGACATTTTCTCTATCCATAGTATACTTCATAGCTAATGTGTACAGTACAGGAAATGTGCCCAATGGTCAATTGACACAGTAACTTCGGTTCTGATATGTCATATTCGTAGACAAAATACTGTTACGTGGAAATAGGGAGGTTTTGTAGTGGGAAACGCAAAAGAGTTGACTCAACAGCTTGTAGGTGGCGTCATCATGGATGTAGTAAACGCCGAACAAGCTAAGATCGCCGAAAAGAGCGGTGCCGTTGCTGTAATGGCCTTGGAAAGAGTACCAGCTGACATCAGAAAAGAAGGCGGAATCGCAAGGATGTCAGATCCTCGATTGATAGAAGAAATCATGGATGCCGTTAGCATTCCTGTAATGGCTAAAGTGAGAATAGGTCATTTTGTGGAAGCCCAAATCTTGGAGGCTTTGGGTGTAGACTACATAGACGAAAGCGAGGTCCTCACGCCTGCAGATGACAGATACCACATAGACAAAAAGGCCTTTAAGACACCTTTCGTCTGCGGTGCAAGGAACTTGGGCGAAGCCCTCAGGCGAATTGGTGAGGGAGCCGCCATGATTAGGACAAAAGGCGAAGCAGGGACAGGTAACGTAGTAGAAGCTGTAAGACACATGAGAACTGTAAATGACGAAATAAGAAGGGTAGTTAACGCTCCCAGAGAAGAACTCATGAGCATAGCTAAGGAAATGGGCGCCCCGTATGATCTAGTGCTCTGGGTTGCCGAAAACGGAAAATTGCCTGTGTTAAACTTCGCAGCAGGCGGTATCGCTACACCGGCAGATGCGGCTCTTATGATGCAGTTGGGATGCGATGGTGTTTTCGTAGGCTCAGGAATATTCAAGTCTGAAAATCCAGAAAAACGTGCACGCGCCATTGTAGAAGCTGTAAAGAATTACGATAATCCTAAAGTTCTAGCAGAAGTATCCAAAGACCTAGGTGAAGCCATGCCAGGCCTAGAGATTAGTAACATACCTCAAGAAAATTTATTTTCTCGAAGATAGAATTTAAAGCAGTTGGATATGGGTCAGGGAACCTCAATTGACCATCACCCATGTCCAACTGCACAAAACCTTAATTGGCGAAATACTGGCTCAGCGTCTCTTCCCACTCTTTTTCCTTGAAACCGATGAGCACAAAATCATCGCTTACAAGAATTGGGCGTTTCACCAACATTCCGTCTGTAGCTAACAGGGCAAATTGCTCTTCCTCGGTCACATCAGGCAACTTTTTGCTAAGGGATAACTCCCTGTACCTCTGCCCACTCGTATTCCAAAACCGCTTCAGCGGTAATCCGCTCTTAGCGTGCCATTCTTTCAATTCTTCAATAGTAGGGTTGTCAGTCTGGATGTCACGCACGGTATACTCAATGCCATGTTCATCCAACCATTTCTGAGCCTTTTGACACGTTTTGCATCTCGGATAACATATAAACTGCACTATCTCTCACCTCCTAAAGCACGAAGCAATAGAGCAATAGGGACGGGGGTTTCTGCTTCACCGATCTAATGTGTACTCCAGATGGCTCTCAGCGCTGAGCGACTGAATCACAGGGCAGGCCGATTCGGTGATCTTTAAGTACTTGTTCAAAGCCTCCTCGCTAAGCCCCTCGCACTTGATATGATACTTCACTGAAATCTGTGTGAATCTTCTTGGGCGGTCCTCACTTTTTACGCCTTCGACAAACACTTCTAATCTTTCTGGCGTTAGCCCATCCCGTTCAAGCAAAGTTCTAAGGGTGATCCCGCTGCAACCTGCCACAGCCATAAGCAATAGATCGGTAGGAGTAGGACCATCTACTTCGATCTTTAGCTGCTTTTCATTGGCGTTTGAGTAAACGATACCGGCACTATCCAAAATTGCCTTTACTTTCTGAACGTTGTCTGCCACCGTTTTTACCTCCTTTAAAATCATTTCAGACGCAATTGTCAAACTATGATAAATCTCCCACTTTTAAGTAAATCAACGCCGCTTGCGACTTTACCTATCTAACTTTATGATACCTCCAAAGATCAGGTCCTGACATGTAAATCAAATCTTCGAATCCAAGGGAAATCGACCCTTCATTGCCTCCTGTCTGGTTAAAGTCAAATACTTAACCAATGTAGGTTTCTTGGCGTTAGAAAAGCCCACTCAATACACCGCTTATTTTTAACACCCTGATCCTGGAAAACACGTCGAACGCTCCCAATCCGCAACAAGTACCAGGCACATGGGCTCTCCAAGAATTTCACTACTCTCCTACTCATTCAGTTTTTCCAGGTCCGGGTATTGGGCGAGCATCTTTTCGTTGGCTAGTTCTAGCTGTCTATGATACTCAGCGTAAGAAGGACTCAACTCTTTCAGCGCAGGAATGAAAACATCATAGTATCCACTTGTCTCATTGAACTCCTTCATGTATGACATGAGTCTGTAAGCGGGAGAGGCCCTGTATTCATCCGATTGTCTATATGCCAAGTATTGATCTATCATCTCCTTATTGTGTGACAGAAACTCCTCAGGATCATCCAAAGAAGCCCTAACATTTTGAATCATTTCTGTTATCTGCCTTGTACCTAAGGTCTTGGTGTTCTCAATCAAGTATTCTTGTAAGTCCTCTGGAAGATCAAGTGGTGGCACTTCATCTAGGAAGGATATTACTTGGCTATAGGCCAATTGCTGCCTGTCCGTTTTAATAGGCTCGTTTAGAAACGAAGCAAAATGCAGGCAGATGAACCTGCCGTAGTATCCGGGGAAAGCTTCCAACAGTTTTTCAGCAATTGTTTTGCCGGCCTCAATTGCCTGAAGTTCTGCGCTAATGTCAGAATAGCTACTGCCGCTTGCTAACTTGTCGAGTATTGACTTCTTTGCTTGTTCGCCTCGGATATCCAGCTCCTTCTTTACTGCCAGGGTCTGCAAAGTATCTCCTGATTCATCAGCCAACACGCGCTTGATCTCTTCCGTACCTAAGCCAACCTTTCTTAGGACAGAAATCTGGTTCAATCGTTCAACTTGAACCTCGTCAAAATCTCTATATCCGTTTTCCAAAATAGATGGAAACACTAAGCCTTGTTCTACGTAATATTCAATTGCCTTTTTGGTCAAACCTGTGACTTTGCTTACCTCACTTATCAGCATGCCTATCACCTCGTAAGAAGCATAAGCTAGAACCTAAGGTGATAGTCAACACTTATTTGAAAGTTTTAAAGGAAACGGTACTTCTTGCCCCTTTTTGCCCATGACATAGCGTTTAGGGAACGAAGCAAAATATCCACAAAATTCTTATAGATTCCCGGAGCAAAAAGAAGGTAATAAGCGTTAGACAAGGAAGAACTCCCCCAGGAAACACTTTTCTCATGGCTTCTTGAGCTTGGCAAAACAGGCACCCACAACGTCCCACAGATGCTTACGACCCTTTTGATGCAGATTGGCATCGTGATTCTCATTCAACTCGTATTTTGGTGGGACACCATCGCACAGTATATTCCGAAATTCATCAAGACGCCTGTAATCTTCCTCACAGCCACCTACAACAACGTGATTCCAAAGACGATCTACTGGGTCATTATCTTCACCTTTGGCAAGAAACTAGTTCAACGCATAAGCGACGTCGGTCTAACCCAAGCCCTCGAGCCAATTACGGCTTTTGTTCCTGGATTTAAGCACACTTTTGAACGTCTTTCGAAGAAAGCATACTTCTACCTCCTCCTAGGTGGCGGCATAGGACTGGTCGTCGCCAACAATTTCGCCAGTTACAGTAGGTTTTCCGGAGCCAGGAACAAAATCGATAAGTATTTCGTTTGCCTACTCATCTCTTTCACAGTCACCTATCTACTCGGAGAAGGTCGCAAGCACTGGATCTTCAAGTTTAGCCGCCTTGCCGCGTCTGACATTTCAAGGACGTTCAAGATCAGAATCAATTACTCCGACGACTCTCTCTACATGATTTTGTCAGGCTTTGTCGCAGGGCTTCTACAAGATGCTCCTCTTATACTTATGCATTCCAAATATGGCGGATATAAATTGGGCGTAGTTCTTATCGTAGCCGCTATTGTAACTCTCTTCATACCCCAAGGAGCGCGATTGGAAAGCGCATGATGATCATAAAAGATGAGAAATATCGGTATATGTCGGCATTTGACCCGGATACAGGGCGAGGTATCCGCTCTAACGTCTATGACGCAGATGGCAAAGACACAGGCCTAGACCCGTTTATGGGCAGTTTCCCCGAACTTCTTGACATCGGGATCATGGGCCATTGCATACACGGGCAAACTGGCCTATGTCTTCAGTCGGGTGTTGAGTGTTACCAAGACGGCTTAAACCTGAGCGAACCGAACATGTCTTTCGAAGATTTTCAAGCCATCATCGACGAATGTCGCGGAAAAACCTTCCAGATTGCCCTCGGTGGCCGTGGAGACCCCGAAATGCATGAAGATTTCCTCCGAATTATCGAGTATGCCAGAGATAACGGTGTCGTCCCGAATTTTACTACTTCCGGTTTTGGGCTAGAGGAACGCCTCATGCCCTATATCAAGGAATATTGCGGCGCCGTTGCGGTAAGCTGGTACCGTAGTGAATACACCAATAGGGCAATAGACTTGTTCTTAAGCGCAGGCATACGAACAAATATCCATTTTTGTCTGTCTAACGCAACCATAGACGAAGCCATTGAGATGGTAGAAGAAAAGAAATACCCTCAGGGTATTAACCGTATAATCTTTCTTCTTCACAAGCCAGTGGGTCTAGGAACTCAAAAACAGGTCCTTCAAGTCGATGACCCGCGAGTTAGGCATTTCTTTTCCCTCTTTAACCTTCCTGAAAATGCCGATAAAGCTGGTTTTGACAGCTGCAGCGTCCCTGCCCTGCTAGAATTCTCTCGCAACATACATCCAATGTGCATGGAAGCCTGCGAGGCAGGACGTTTCTCTGCCTATATATCTCCAGATTTCCGATTGTATCCTTGCAGTTTTGAAAAAGATCCAAACTTCGGCGTGAGTCTCAGAGGCCTTGGTATCGAGGCCGCATGGAACAGTAGACAATTCCACGCGTTCCCTGGCCGCTTTTTGGAACGATGTCCAGACTGCCCCAGGCGCCGTTCGTGTTTTGGCGGCTGTCCAGTGGCTCCTGAAATAACCCTCTGTAACAGCCGATATCGAAGTACCTAATTGTGTCTAATTTCAAGCCGGTTAGGATTTCCTGGATTCTGTGAAAGGATGGCGGTAGATATGAAAATCAAGGTCGACTACGTCACGAATTCCTCAAGCGAAATATTTGGAATAGTGTTACAAGACTCCGGCATTGTAGGTTTGTTTCTCGCTGGCCTATCAATATTGTTCGAGGGGTGTCAGATCTCTGCGGAAACCGAAGTCCTCGCCAAAGAACAAATTCACAGCACTATCGTGGACACGTCAGCAATGGCCCAACAAATCGCAGCAGCGGTCGAAGCAGATGCAAAGCGGCAGGAGGAGCTCGCAAAAGGCGCTTATTCCGAAGCTGAAAATGCCCTTGCCCAAGCCCATTCTACACTCGAGCGCGAACTTGAAGAGACTAAACGGTTATGGGAAGAATCTGAAAGGACAGCTGATAAGACAGATCCCGGATATGCTGAATTGAAAAAACAGTACGAAGATTATATGAACTATCTGAATACCCAGATTCAACAGGCTAATTATCAGAAACAGATGGTCGAGTATGAACAGGCGCAAATTAAGGCCCAAATAGAGAGCAGGAATGAATGGATCAGACAGCAACAAACCGACCTAATAGCAGTAAAAGAAGAAAAAGCAATGCTTGAAGCGGTCGCCAAGGGCTACAACTTACCTGGCTACGATACGTCCGCTGTCAAGACGCGGCTCCAGCAGCTCTCAGAAAGAGAAAAAGAGATCGCGAACATCCTTTCTGAGAACAACGCCTCTATCGAGTACAAACCAGTCGATCGAGGCTCTATTGGTCCTTCTCAGGACGCCAAGGAACTCAATGAGAAGATCCGAGCTGAAAAGAAGAGAATTGAGGCGGAAAAGAAAGCCGCAGATAAAGAGAAGCGCAAAGAGCTCGACGCACAGATGGAGCAGAATATTAAGGAATTCAAAGAACAGATGGCACGCGGTGACCGCTTCGAGATTGCAGAGAAAGCAGCTCAAGGCGTTCAGTTCGGCGCTGACATCGCTATTGAAGGATTAGCTGCAGTAACAGGCCCAACAGGCGAGCAGATCAAACTTGCATACACCGCTGGAAAGAGCGTCGCCTCGGGCATGGGCGAAGGTATGGCTGACCCCAAAAATGCTACGAAACACCTTGCAAAGGGCATTCTGAATGCCGGAACTGAAGTACTTAAAGAGAAATTGACTGGAGGAGACGAAAAACTGCCCTGGCATGCAGCAGCTGCAGACATCCTGAACGAAGGATTACAGGGAGGTCTCGATGCCTCTATGAAAGGCAAAGATGCAGATGGTATTCGCGATGCCATGGGGAAAGGTCTCACGAAAGGCGTGTTCACTTCATACGCAGATAATAGATTAGACGCACTGAAGGACGCAATTCCAATGCCGAAAGGCTCATCCACAGAGCTAGGCGAATACTCTGTTAGCAAGGTACTCAACAATAACCCTCTAACCAAGGGTGTGGTTCGCACTACTGTAAGAGAGGGCGGCGTGAGTAAGATCGAAGAATCCGTAAAAGAGGCTGTGGTGGACAAGGTGGGAGAGGAAACCGGCTTCGTCGACCGTGAACCGGAATAGGTTCTGAACAGGTAAATCGTGCTCACCAGGTTCGCCAAAAATGGGGCCTGGTGAGCCTTTTCGTCTCATAAGGCACGGCGTGTTACTCCAAAATGTGTGAGTTTCAGAACCCGGCTAGGTTCGAGGTCGTACATATAAACCTTAGCGTCAGAAAAAATTGCGATAACCTCCCTTGCAGGTGCCGAATTCAATAGGCCTACACACTGGTACACCCAAGAGGTCCATCTGTAACACAGCATTTTTTTGTCCCTCGACCATCCCTCATTGATCAAATCGTTAATGAATCACTTTGAAATAGGAGCCGCCATACATATTTCCCCGAGTAGAGAATCTGTCATTCCCTTGGCTAGGTGCCACACTCATGGAATAGGATAAGAAATATGGTATACTTTCAAACGAATGGCAGTGTAGTAATTTCATGGGCATAGACTGGATGGATGTTGCCCTTCAAACTGCAACCATGTTTTTTCCCAAGATTTTTTACGACCAGGTGTAGTGTCACTATATTCAGGTTGTTTCTCCTAAGTTTCAAGATAAATCATATCAAAGGAGATGTTATAACATTGAGAAAGAAAGCGTCCCAACATTTGATCATTTCGTCATTCGTAGCCGTGAGCCTGCTCCTGTTTTGCGGGTGCTTTTTTCAGAAAGACTCAAATCCGAGTGAGCCTGTTACTAGCATATCTGATCAATACCTAGTCAGCACTAATGAACGTTTTGATAAAGGCGTTATGAAAAATGCAGAATACGTTCATGTGCTTCTATACCACATAGTTATTCCAGAGAAAGAAGTTTCATCGAATGCTGCTGGCATGATTGTACCCTTGGAGGAGTTTCAGGAGCAAATGGCGTGGCTAAAGAAAAACGGATATACAACCACCACTCTTTCTCAATTTGCAGCTTGGCTACATGGGGAGGGTGAGTTGCCCGAAAAATCCGTACTCATAACATTTGATGATGGCTATTCTAGTATTTCCCAATACGTGTGGCCTGTTTTGGAAGAAAACCAATTCACATGTACGGTTTTTATCATAGGTGCGTTTACAGACGCATCTGATACAGGTTCTGAGTATCTAAGCTGGGAACAAATTCTTGCCATGGATGAAGCAAAAGTAGCGGAATTTCAAAGTCACACTTACGACGGTCATGGCGGGATAACCAGTAACCCTAATATTTTATCATGGTCCCGAGAAGAAATTGCCGAAGATTTTGCGCTTTTAGAGGAAGCATTTAAAAGCAACGGGCTGGACAAACCTTGGGCTTTTGCTTATCCTTTCGGAGCTATAAACGACCACCTGTTGGAGGTATTAGCCGAGCGGCAGTATAGCCTCGCGTTTACCACAAAACATGGTTTTGTTAAACCAGGGGATGATCCCTTGACGCTTAAGAGGATAATCATATGGCCAGATACTACCATTGAACAGTTTGAGCACAAGCTGAAAGGCGAGTGACTAACCCGTACTGACGCTAATAGGGATCTACTGGCCGTTTTTCTTCCAGCAGATTCTCGACGTTTCTTCAAAGAGTCTAGAAGTATTTTCGTTCAAATACATGAAACAAAGCGCCTTGCGACCTATTTGCAGAAACAATTGGTCGCATTACATCTGCTTGGCGTGTGAATAAAGTAAGCCTACGTAAAAACGCTTACGCAAACCTTCTTAGTTTGCAGTAATCTTGTATTGAGTCTGTTAGAAATCCCTCTGCTCGAGGGTTTTGAATCTGGCTTTCTTTTTCAGAAAACTCAATTTACACAATTATACTGGCTCAACCCAAACTTTGATATCTTTAGATATGGCGTGTTTGCGTTCTGCCTCTGTTGCCATGAACTATAGTATATTAGGCAAACGATCAAACAGCGGCGATATGGCACAAACGCCATGTCACCGCTTTGCTATTATAAGTTTTTCGAAAAAGTTTGTAACATTTTTCGTTTTCCGAAGTCATAGGGACAGAGGAATGTAGAATGTTGAAGTTATGGAATAATATTCGCAAGTTCTGCTCCATACAGGGTTGATTGCAGTTGCGGGCATGGTGCTGGGTGTTGCCGCAAAGTTGCTTGACATTCATACAAGCTATCTTGGCAACCTGTTTTCGCAAATGTCGGTATGGATATTCTTATCTACGCTTCTGATCGGCATAGTCCTGTTCAGAAAATAGAAGTAAAAGCCTAAAAGAAAGTGAGGTGTTTGGGTGAAAGACTTTGAAAAGATATATTCGGAATACTACGATACCGTATTTCAATATGCGTTATCCCTTTGCAGGGACGAACAATGGGCAGAAGAAATCACCCAAGACGCTTTCTTTAAGGCTCTTAAAAGTATTGATACATTCCGTGGGGAATGTAAGTTGAGCGTATGGCTCTGTCAGATCGCAAAGAACACATTCTATACGGCAGCGAAGCGGCAGCAGCGGCAAGTAGACTATCCTTTAGAACTTATCCCAGCAGAGGAAACAATCGAGCAGAAGCTATTGTATAAGGAAGCTGCCCTGCAAATACACAAACAGCTTCATTCGCTGGACCAGCCGTATAAAGAAGTGTTCTGGATGCGCACTTTCGGAGAATTGTCATTCAAAGAAATTGGCATACTATTTGGAAAGACGGAAAGCTGGGCGCGAGTTACCTACCACCGCGCAAAAGTGAGAATTAAGGAGGGTGTCAAATGAGTTATCCTTGTAATCTGATACAAGATCTTTTACCGCTGTATATTGACGGCGTATGCAGCGAGGACAGCAAAGCAATTATTGAACAGCATTTGTCGGAGTGTCCGGCCTGTAAGGAATACTATGCGTCCATGTGTGATGCAGAGGAAATCGTTATTGCACCCCCTAATGCGGAAAGAGAATATAAGAAAGCAGCGTCATTTCAGGCGGTTAAGAAAAAACTGCTACGAAAGCAGATCTTAATTGTTGCGGCTTCTATTGTCCTGCTGGCGGCAATATTCTTTGCTGCCGTTGGCGTATTGAAAAAATCTGTTAATGTTGTGGAATACGATGACAATATTTCTGTTTCCATGATAGACGATAGTTTAGTGGGACGGTTGAATGGAAGCCGGGCAACTTATATCAAAATCAAGCGGGTAACGGTTACAGCAGAGGGACAGGAAGAAAACTATCTGTTCTACTATGTATCTGATACCAAATGGGACGATCTTACTACAAATAAGGATGTTTTTTCGGAGTATGTTTTATGCCCTGCGGACAAAGGCGCAGATCAGATAGATCGTGTTTATTATTACACAGGAGATTATGCGGATATTGAAACCATGAGCATTGACGAACTGCAAGAAGTGATCGATGCTTCGGTGCTGCTTTGGAGCAAATAAACTGATGTAAGTGTAAGTCCGTACCGTTTCATCTGCGGTACGGACTTTTTCAAAAAATCTGTAACGAAATATAAGGTGCGTAGTCATAAAGGCAGAACACAAGAAAGTGAGGACCCTTATGCTACAACATCTAAAACGGAAATGCAGACCAACGACCGTCCTCTTAGTCATTGGATTTGCCATTTCCTTGACCTCGGTACTGATCGGTATCAGTTCCATCAATTCAATCTTGATTTCATTGTCGGAAATGGACGGTGATACTCCCATTTATCTGACAATGCAGAATACGGGATTATCCCTTGCGCTTGCGATTTACATTTTCTCAATCGCAAACTGCCTTGTTGTCACGAACTATTGGATGATAACACAGGAGCGCGATATGGCAATCTACAAGGCCTTTGGCTGGTCTAACATCCAGTTGATCAAAGCGATCATTGCGGATATGGCTGGAACGCTGTCCATCAGCCTTTGCATCAGTATTGCCTTGCTTGGCTTATTGGAGCATTGGAATACGGCTTTGTTTTCCATACAGCTAACGCCCTTTTTCCTTATTGGGACGCTTATATTGCTGCTGTTTACCCTGACAGTATCTACGGCAATCCCGATAGTAAAGATTATGAAAATCCACCCTGCGGAGGTGATTTCATAATGAGAAGGATATTTCATCTGGCGATACAGGAAATTTGGAAAAAGAAGTTTTTTTCGTTGCTAATGTTTTTGGTTTGCATAATTGCCATGCACACCGTTTTGACCTCAATTACCAACGCCACCAGCGCAACATATCAGCAAAAGGAGTTTGAGAACAACTTAGGCTATGATATGTCGGAAGTGCTGCACCTTGATTATCAGTACACCGAAGAAAATCCTGCGTTTGCAAATGTGCTTACGCAATACTTGCATTATATCGCCGGACTTCCCGGCGTCCATGCCGTAGGACAGTTTGACGCAACAGGTATGTATTTTTCGGAGCTGAAAGCATCCGAAGCATACACGGATATAAATGCTGAAATTGTCGAGGGCGGAAAATATGAAGGTCACGCCGATATAGCGCAGCTATTGAGCGTGGATGAAAGTCTGTTGTCTTTTATAAATTGCGGTATAACGGAATACACGGAAACGGCAAGCGGGCATCTGCCGATTCTCGCAAGTGAAGTTTTTCGTGAGATTCTTCCGCTCGGCACAGTTCTTACTGACGAGCGTACAGGGGAAAAATACGAACTTGTCGGGTATATCCCTAAAGGAAGTAAATGGGTAGAGGAAGATGATTTGATACGCTTCCCTATGGTGTCTATCGACGGTTGGTTTATTGCCCCGTTTTCTGTTGACAGCGAAACGGACATAATGACGCAGCTTTCCTGTTTACACAATACCTATGTACTGCTTTCAGACAACGCGGATATTGCTTATCTGAAACAGGCAATATCTGATTACTCCATACAACACGGCTTTGAAGCAACCGCATACACCCTTGCAGAAGAATACGAAGCATACCGCATGGAAACACATATTTTTACGGTCCGGCAAATTGCCCTTGCGGTGTTTATTTCCCTTATGTCCGTCAGTTCGATCATTGCGGTGTTTACCACCAACACACTTCTAAAAAGAAGACAGTACGGTATTCTTATCGCAAACGGGTTTACCCAAAAAGATATTGTGGTATGTATCGCAACGGAAATTTCAGTTATTGTTATGACCTCTACTCTCATTGCATGGGGCATGAAATTCCTGGAGTTTATACGAAGCACAGATTTGTTCCGCGATATTCTGCTAACAGCACATATTCACTATACGCTGCCGATTTGCTGCTTAATTGCCGCCGCACTCATTCTCATTGCTACATTACTACCGGCAATCAAAGTATTTCGGTATCAGCCATGCGAATTGATAGGAGGAAACACCAATGGGAATTATTGAGTTACAACATATCAAAAAGGAGTATCGAAGTGGCGCTATCGTTACCCCTGCATTAACAGATATTGATTTGAACATTGAAAAAGGGGATTTTGTCGCCATTATGGGAGCCTCCGGCTCCGGCAAGACTACCTTGCTGAACATTATCGGTTGTATGGATACTCCTACGGACGGAACATATCTGTTCAACGGGCAGGATTTGAGTTGCGCAAGCGAAACGACCCTTTCTGCTATCCGAGGAAAAAGGATTGCATTTGTATTCCAGCACTTTGCTCTTATTGATGATTATTCTGTATTTGAGAATGTGGAAGTACCGTTGATAAAACGAATTACATCAAAGACTGAGAGGAAAAAGAAAGTGCTGTCTGCGTTACAGACGGTTGGTATTGCGGAGCTGGCAAAGAAAAAGCCGACCCAAATTTCCGCCGGGCAAAAACAGAGGGTAGCCATTGCACGGGCTGTTGCCTGCGGAGCTGACGTTATCCTTGCAGACGAGCCAACGGGCGCATTGGACAGCACAACAGGAAAAGAGATCATGCAGCTTTTTTCCGACTTGAACGCCGCAGGAAAAACGATTATCCTGATCACCCACGACAAGCAGATTGCATCCTATGCAAAGCGGCTGATTACAATTCAAGACGGGAGGATTTTGAACGATGAACAGATTTAAGAAATCGCTTATGCTGCTTTTAGCAGTAGGCGTTACGCTTTCCATATCTGCCTGTTCCGATAACGGCAATACAGAGTTTGAAAGCGCACAGAGCTTTGAATTTCATTTTTACCCAGAGGAATACGAGGAAGAATACAGCGAGGTTTCCAAAACGCTTTCTCTGGATGCAGATACCGAATATCAGCTAATAATCCAAGCGGAATGTCAAGATGGGACAATGGAGATCAGCGTTGTGTATGGCGACGAGAGCGATAAATGCTATGCTGTCAATGCGGATACACCATGCAGCAAGATCATTACCATTCCCCAAAATTCAGCGGACGAAGTAAAAGTTGTGACTTCCATTGAGCCGGATACAAAAGGTGCTGTTATTTGTGATTTGCTGTACCAAACGAAATAAGGAGCAATCAAAAGTTGGAGGTGATCGCATTGTGTAAGGAAAAATGGGTGCTATGCCCTGTTTGCGGGAACAAAACGCGGATCAAGGTACGCCCGGACACGATGCTTGAAAACTTCCCCCTGTTCTGTCCGAAGTGCAGACAGGAAACGCTTATCAGCGTAAAGGAAAGGAATGGTGAAGAATGAAAAACAAGAAAAACGCTATTGTGCATTTAGTTTCCTTTGGCATCCTGTGTGCCGGATTCGTGCTGACAAGATATATCTTCTTTGATATTCACGGTATGAAGCAGTTACCCCTTATCCTTTTCCTCTGCGGTATTGCCGTAATAGGAATAGCCTTTCTTGCAAAAGCAAAGCAAGTTTCTGTCCTTACAGCTCTTGCATACATTATTGGTTTTACGGCGGGCGCGATCTTCCAGACCGACGGTGTTGACGCTGGCGGCGGCAGAACAAATAACCTCTGGATCATCTGGACGGTTGTATTCGTCTGCTTCATTGTAGCTGCTGTTATTATGGAAATAATCGCTGCGCGGAAAAAGAAAAGCAATCCCGAAACATGAAGAACAGACGTGTGAGTATGAAGAAACAGTTGGAAGGGATCGCTCGGAGCTGGTCAAGTCCATATCTGTGCGTAAAATTACCCTCGGCTAGATACATTGCTAAAAGATCCTTCCATTCTCGTCTTGTTCCATGAGCAGAGCACCTAGCCGGGGGGATAACAGATTCTCTGTTTGGGAAAATACGTATGACCCGTTCCCGTCTTCTCTACCTTTTAGGTACATGGCATCTACCAGTAAAAAAGGATACTGGTCACCTGAGCTAAGCGTTCTATGATTGGATCTAGATTCTTGCAGAGTTCGGACACTGCACAATTCATCTGTAATCCGGCTCACCTTTCTAGTAGATACTCCGTTTACTGCAATCTCCATCAGCGCTAATAGAAGTGATCATTCGCTCCTTTGATATCTCAAAAACATCTAGAATCCTAGGCACATAGCTTAGACTTGCCTTAGTTCGCCCTTTAGAGGCTATGGGTATCGCGATTTACAATTCTGTATCACTAAAGGTCAACGTAACAACCTGTACCAAATCCATTCCTTCGAACTTAGATGGAGTAAAATAGTCTTCAAGAGCGTAGGCTTTCATACTTGTACCGCTATCATAAACCATAAGAGCAATAGGTATTTCCTTATTGATTTCAATTTTCTGGAATTCCTCTAGAAAACCTTTAAAAGATGCCATTGGTTCAGTATCAAGCAAGATCTCGCCCGTTTTGTATGAACCTATTCCACCGGCGTTTATAATAAAATCGATAGCGTAATTTTCTCGCAATTGCATTGTGAAAGTTCCGATTAATTGTTCGATGGGCTCCCTATCTGTGCCTATTGAAACAGCTCCGCCACCTATGTTACTCCAATTTGTGTTGCCTTCAAGCCTATAGACATTTACATTCAAAGTTATCCCATCTCGTGGTGCATGAAAGGAGATTATCTGAGAATTGTTTTTCATTCCAAATGATTCTAATATGTATTTCTCGCTCTCTGAAAGTTCGTAAGGTGCTATACCTTCTTCTGTTAGGAGTTTAGGTGCATCTGGGTTATTTGAACAACCGACTAGAGTTGTTATAATAGCAAATACTAATATCAGCCAAAATGTATTCCGCCTTCTCATGCTTATACCTCCAATAACAAGCTCTTTGCAGTATTTATTACACACAATTCTACAATTACGACTTTCCTGAAATATCGCGTTGAATGCCCCCATGAACCCATTACATCCACCAAACAGGCTTTCTGCACATGTTGCAGTAATTCTATACTGCTGTCCCCAGATCCCTGTCTGCGTTATCGTCGTAATGTAATGAGTACTGCAAACTATCTACTTCAATAATATGCCCATTCTCTCCACTGCAAATTGCCCTTATTCTCTGTTTCTTCGTTTATTCTGTATCATAATGAATGACCCCATTGTTGCAACTGCTAGAATGCTACCTAATTCTGAAAAGCCATTCATGAAATCATAACCGAGAGCTGCTCCTATCCAACCTATAATGATAGTCGATAAAATTGCTAGAATTATCAGTTTGCTTGACCCCCACCTAATTTCTATTCGCACCGGCAGTATAAAGAACCTTAATTCGGATTTTTGTTTTCTTTGCTGCAAATTAGGTCATTATTCCATTTCTCCACTCATTTCCGACCCCAAAATCAGCCTTAACCTACTTCTTTACCTCCGATACACCCAAGTCATACGAATTGTACTCTATACGTAGCACGAGAGGATATCAAGTATGTCATACCCCATTGCTCTTTAGGTTGTCATGATAGCACCGATGTCGTACAATTTCGGTAAAATCGCAAAGGCTATAGCAAATACCTTTCGCTCTGCAAATCCCACATGCTTTTGTAGTACTCGCTCTTTTCCAAAAGATTTTCGTGAGAATCAAAACCGACTACTCGTCCATCTTTGAGCACGATTATCCTGTCTACGAACCTCACCAAGCTCAACCTGTGGGTTATTATGATAGTAGTTCTACCTTTGGATACCTCTTTGAACTTGTCGAATATGTAGCTTTCCTCCAAAGGATCGATAGCAGACGTAGGTTCATCCAACACCAGTATTTTGTTGTCCCTATATATCCCTCTAGCTATGGCTAGCCTTTGCCATTGCCCATAGGAAATGTCTATTCCTCCGAACTCTCTAGAAAGGAGCGTGTCTAGGTCGTGGCTTTCAAAGTTTAAATCAAACTCCTCCAGAAGTTCCAAGATCCCTGGATCACCTGCATTTTTCACATAATCAGAAATCCTCACGTTATCTCCGACGCTAAGCCTGTAACGGTTAAAGTCCTGGAAAACTGCGGAAATCCCTAGATAATCAACTTGGCTAGAAGGGCAGCTGCCAACCGCAACCGATCCGGCGCACGGCTCAAATATCCCGAGAAGCAGTTTAGCCAGGGTGGTTTTTCCCGCTCCGTTTTCGCCTACGATAGCTACTCTTTCTCCATCAGATATGGAAAGGCTGATATCTTCTAAAACGTACTCATCGTTCTTTGGGTATTTGAAGCAAACGTCTTGAAGAGATATACTGCCGTCGTTTATCCTCTCCCCTCGCGCTTCTTCTTCAGATTGGAGGAAATCGAAGTAGTTTTGAATTTTAGGGATCTTAGATGAGGAACTCCCAAACCGTCCAACTATGGCCTCTTCCATTAGAGAATATAGCTCATCCACAGAGAAAATGATCGCTCCGAAAGCGCCTACAGATATGCCTCCAGACATCATCTCTCCGAACAAGAGGTACATTACTGCGAAATACCCTAGGAGGTTAACTGCGCTTGCAGATAGGTCGTAAAGAGCGCTTCGCCGTTCTACCTTGTTATTTAGGTTTTGAACAGAAAGAACCGTATCCTTGAGCTCAGATCTTAGAAACCCGAAGGCGTTACAGACCTTCGCCTCTCGCCAGCCTGAGAGAGAAAGGATAGACCTCGTTAGGCCGTCGTACCTCCGCCTAAGCGGGGCTACATCATCTTCCAGCTCTTTATACTTCTTTTTCTTTACCTGCTGAGCGTAAACCGAAGGCAAGAAAATGAGGAAGATTATTAAGACCAACTTAGGTTCTTTGCCCCAGAGGTACGCACCCATAAATACCACAAACGGGCTATACATAAACGCAAGATCCATAACGCTGTTTAAGTAAGACATGCCAGCGTTAGCGCCAGAGTAGCACTTTTCTATTTGGTCTAAAAATTCAGGATCTTCGTATCTTATGGCAGGAATGGTCCTAGACTTTTCATTTATCTTGCCATGCATATACCTTACAGCTTTTAGATCGTAGACTTCCGCATAGTAGTTCCCCAGAGCGTCAAAGACGCTGTTCAATAGATACAACCCGAACATAAGAGAGAGCCAGATCGCTATCTCATAAAGCCCGGCTTCTCTTGAAGAAAACGCTATAGCAGAGTCGAAAACCCTTTCTTTGGCCCACACGATGAAACTAAACAAAAGACCATTCAAAACAAAACAAAGATACATGAAGTAAAACTTAGGAGGATCTATGGATGAAAGGTCTTTGAAAAGACTAAAGAAAATCTTAGAATTCTTAGAGGCATCACTCATGGTACCACCTCTTCTGGGCGTTAAACATCCCTGCATATTTCCTGTTATTTGCCATAAGTTCATGATGTGAGCCCGCCTCTACTATCCTGCCTTCGTCTAAAACCAATATATTCTTAACGTTTACTGAGGCTCCTAGCCTGTGCGTAATCAAAAGAGACGTGGACTCCCCTTCGGACAGGGAGTCAAAATATGCATACAACTTAGCTTCTTGCAAAGGATCTATGGAAGCAGTAGGCTCATCCAAAATCTTAAAAGGTGCATCATCTAATAGGATCCTCGCGAGGAGCAACTTTTGCCACTGACCCCCGGATAACTCGTGACTCGATTCATCGAATTTCCCTAAGTATGGGTTCTGATCTAAGAGCATAGGATCTATACCCAAATCGCTCAAGACTTCAGCAGCCTTTTGGACATCTAGTTTCTTTTTACCGAAACTTAGGAAGTCTTTTACCCTGATCTCGTATTTATAGAAATCTTGAAAAGCCACGGAAAAAAAGCCAGATAGGTCGGGTATTTCTCTTAACTCTACACCATCTACTAGGATCTCACCCTCATAATCCTCATAAAGACCCAGGAGGAGCTTTACTATGGTGGTCTTTCCAGAACCGTTTTCACCCACCAGGGCATATCTTTGGCCTCTTTCGAATTTCAAATTGAGGTTATTTAGGACTTTCTTTTGAGCCCCGGGATACGAAAAACTCAAGTTTCTCATCTCTAGGCATTTGAACTCCCAAAGCCCGACACGTGCACTTTCCCCGCGCTTGTGCGTCGGCAATCTCAAAAAAGAGCTATAATCCTCGTAAAATTGGCAATACCGCGCGAAATCGCTCACGGACCAGTAAAGCTCCACAGTAATTTCCTTCACAATGCCGAAAGAAGCGGCAAGCAAACTAACGAAAACCCCGGGAGTAATTCCGCCTTTTGAGAGAGGGACCAACAAGAGCAGGCCAAATGAAAGGGGTATGAGGTTAGTAGCTGTCCCTGTAACCCCTATGTTCTTAGAAATCTTCTTCAGTCCTTCTTCGTTAAGGCTCATGTACTCGTCGTACTCTTGGTTCCACTTCTCAGCGATGAAAGGGTTGAAAGAAAATAGTTTTCTTTCGTCTGCGTATGGTCTCGAAGTTAAGACGTCTTCGTAATACTCTATTTTGCGCATATTCTCCTCGGCTTCCTCGAAAACCTCATATTCGTAAGCTCCGCTTTCGTAGGCCTGTTTGAGTATGGGGAAAGCGATCGCGGCAATGATGATGCTTACATACCAGCTGTACGCCGCTATGACTCCGGCAAAGCCTATTACCTCTATTAGGTATGAAATAATCTTGAGGCTGTTATTTACACCGTCGAAAAAAGTCTCGGCGGTGCTTTTCCCTACCCTTTGGAGTAGGGCCTGAGTATCTTCACTTTCTAAAGACGAGTATTGGAGATCTTCAACCTTTCGAGTCATTTCCGATAGCACAGATATCTCGATTTCATTGTGCACCTTTATCCCTAAGAGCCTTTTGCCGCCGCCTATGGCCACTGAGAGAAACATGCATCCCACAATGAGGAACATTTGGAAGAGAACCTGGCCCACAAGGGCATTGGACTCCATGCATGCCAGCGATTTGTCTATGAAAACTGAAAAAAGTACCACGCGGATGCTAGGCATCACGGCGCCGACAGCGAACAGTCCAACGTAAACTCCCATAAGAAACGGATGTTTTTTGAAGCCCCATAATGCATACCCTAGAACATGTCTAACCTCCACTGCAGAAATCCCCAATCCAATTGTTGTTTTCCTTACCTCTGCAATGACCTTTGCAGCGTTCGACGGCAAACTATGGCGTCACTTTGACTAGATTTGGCTTCAACATATTCCCAATTTCTAATCGCCTATTTCTTCTTTCAGTGTTGCTCCGTCTTGTTCCTTATTTGTATTTAACGTCAAATAATTCCTTCTGGTATTGTGAGCATACATCTTAAATCCCTATAAATGGATAGCTTTTTTCCCCACTTTGAAACGGATTCATCCCTAGTCTACGTTAGTGTATGCCAACTAAAGAAAAGAGGGTAAGCCCAATATCATGAATCGCTAAAACAAGGTGGGAACCTTAGAATGTCTCTTGACACTTGTTATCGCCTTTCAGATTCTTCGAATACGAAGATCTCGTCTAGCGGTGCGTTCACCGCTTTTGCGATATCCATTGCAAGCTTAAGGGATGGCGAATACTTCCCAGCCTCTAAGCGCACTATAGTTTCTCTGCGAACGCACACCATGTTCGCCAGTTCTTCTTGGGTCAGCCCAGCCAACTGCCTATACTTCTTCAAGTTGCACACAAGTTTAGACATGCTGACCGCCTCTCAACGTTCCTCTAGTTCATAAAGTTTCATCCCATATGCAATGATGAGGGATGCGTAGCATATAGCGACAAGTCCGATCGAAATTCGGCCTAAGATAGCTATAGGAAAAAGGAGAGAAAACACGAGACTAATCAAAAACACGGCCACTATCTCGACTAGCGCTATATCAAATGCAAACGCTTTAGCCTTCTCAATGTTCTCAAGATAACGCTCATCGGCCAGGCTCAAATCGAGTCGAGCGAGAAAAAAGTTGGCGAAGAAACTAAAGAAACCGAAAAAAGCGAGGTATGATGGGTTATGCGTAGTGAAGTATTTGAAGCCGAATAGCCCAAACATGCCGAAAAAGCCAAGGAGCAAATTCCAGCGACGCGACATAATGTCTCCCCCTAACGTGGCTTGATGTGACAATTATATCACATTAGTATTTAGAATTACCATCGGCTAGATACATTTCTAAAAGATTCCACTTTCACGCCAGGTAAAGTATTCTTCCATTCTCGTCCTTTCCCATGAGTGTGCACCTAGCCAAGCAGATAACAGCTTTTCTCTTTGGGACAATACGTACGGCTGTTCGTGTCACAATTTGCTTTGGCATCCTTGCCGTGTAACTCCACAAGAATACTGCATAATTGCTCTTATGAGGCCCTTATGGTCGTAAGAATTAGTGACGTCTACACCATGCAGATCTTTATCTTTAAGCTTGCTTATGAATTCGCTCCAACTAGATTCTGATTCTGTGTCGCCTGGCATCATGCTTAATATCTCAGTGTAACCGTCTGTGTTGTTCCCTACTGCTATCATCAAACCTGTCCGTCTTCTCTAGCTTTTAGGTGCCTGGCATCTACCTAGCATGAAAAGAATTGTGCTTTTCTCTAAGTTCTTCAGTTCTTTCAGAAGGCTCCTTTCTTTTTCAGAAAACTCAATTTACACAATTATATGGACTCAACTTCTGTGAGGCTATTTTAGGAACCATCTGTACGTGGGAACATGTAAATCGGTTTTTCGGTCATTTTTGAAAAATCGCTGTTCGCGGGAACATATCGAATGGCTCTCATTCCTATAAAGTGTATAAGAAAAATGTGAATTGCCAGATAAAGGAGCTATTATACAAAAAAGAGCACCGCCATTCAAAAAATTCAATCAAACGAATTAAAAAAGTTCGTCTAAAAGTATATAGTACCGAATCTTATCCCAATTGGGTTCTAATCCTAACTTTTCAAACAACATATCTGTATAAAATCCCTGATATTGTTTTCCAGTATACTTTCCACCAAAATTATGTAGTAAACTACGATAACACAAAGCAATATCCTGCCACTTATCTGCTATCCCTGTCCTCTCTAGATCAATATATCCTGAAACTTTTCCATTTGCTAAAAATATATTTGGAAGGCAAAAATCTCCATGAGATAAGACAAGCTCTTCCTGTGGTTTATTGCCAATGAGCCATTCAAGAAGATGATTTGGATTTTTAAATCCATTTTCACCAAAGGTATCCGGCTCAGCATCTTCTATATCCACAAGGTTATTTTCCACTGTATATTTTGCCATCTTCAATTTTTTCTCCAGATTCCAAGTGTATGGACAACTATTGATATCTACATTCCATAGCATTTGCAATCCTTCTGCCAGAATGGTAGTTAATTGCTCCGGATCTTTCAGATATTTATCTGCGCAGGCCATTTCCCCAGGTACTTTTGTCATTAAGAGATAGGTCTTGTTGTCATCTCTTTCATATCCCAGAACCTTCGGGACTGGTAGTTTGCCCTGTAACCATTCCATAACACGAAATTCATTCTGTGCTTCTTCACTGATTGTTTGGATTTTAAGAATTTTATCATTAAACACAATAACTGTAGAATCTGACATCCCAACATCGTCAATAGAATACATCTCTTCATAAATTAAGTTCTTGATATTATCAGGTATATCAAACATCTTATAACCTCGCATTCTATATAGGAAAAACCTTATTAACAGTCTTTCCAGACCTACTATTTATCCGCCCTTGCATATTTTGTGAAGCATAATTATTCTCATAACACCCAATGTTATACATTTTCTTTCATTCCATCCACAATATATGACCATAAATAATAACATTGCGATCCAGCTTCTCAGCAATCATTTGTTTTAAAATCATCAAAGCTAAACCGATAACCGTTTTTGACAAATTTGTTTTTCTCATAAAAGCGATGAGTGTCCTCACGGCGAAAATTGGTTGCAACCTCAACCATGCAGCAACCGATTGATTTCGCAAGCTTGATAGCATATTCAACCAAAGCGGTACCGATACCATTGTTTCGTTGTTCTTTCTTTACAACTAATTCATCAATCACCGCTACCTTTCCAGCCTCAGACAGTCGCATATCAAACGTGAGACTGATAAATCTCACAATTTCACCTGACAGCTCAGCGACGTATTGCCTTTTGATTTCAGAGTGCAGATTAGCCTGGTAGATTTTTTCCAATGCACTAAATGATATACCACCAACAGGTGAATCCACTAACTCGCATATCAATTCGTAAATTTCAGCAAAATCTTTATTTACTGCTTTGCGTATTGTGAAACTCATTTTATCGCTTCCATTTTCTTTAGCCAATCATTAATGATACAAGACTTATCTCCAACATGAGTTATAACATAGGCCCGTGCGCTTTTCCACACAGTCACTACAGTCACTATTTTACTTTTGTCATCAATACTACGGTCTCCACGTGGAACGAGCCGCTTGGATTGATGTCTTGGGCTGCTGTCTCTTATACACATCT
>DGFF01000044.1:0-9268 GCA_002391545.1 Candidatus Fermentithermobacillaceae bacterium UBA3907
TTGCACAAAGGATTTAACGCTCTAACTAGCGTATATTTCAACTTAGGTAAACTGAACATATTGAAAGGTGAGAAACTGAAAATGAATAGTCAAAAAGATTTACAGGGCAGTAACTGCAAAGAATCTGCCTATAGCGGAGAAAATTTGATAGAACCTGAAAGTCAGGACTCTTCAGAAAGAAAAACTCATCCACTAAAATATCCGCCAATCAGTGAAAAAGCCCCGTTTTTCTTGCATGGCGCCGACTACAATCCTGATCAATGGTTACACATGCCCGAGATTCTAGAGGAGGATTATCGCCTCATGAAACTTGCCAAATGCAATGTAATGAGCGTGGGTATTTTCGCATGGGCATCCATTGAAAAGGAAGAAGGTAAGTTCGATTTTTACTGGCTGGATCGAACCATGGATAACCTGTACAAAAACGGAGTGTACGTCATGCTTGCTACTCCCAGCGCCGCTAGACCGGCCTGGTTATCCCAAAAATATCCCGAAGTTCTTAGGGTGAGAGAAAACAGGGTCAGAAACCTCCACGGAGGAAGACATAATCACTGCTTAACTTCGCCCATTTACAGGGAAAAGGTGCAAATTATAAACGCTAAACTGGCAGAAAGATACAAGGACCATCCTGCCCTAATCGCATGGCACGTCTCCAACGAATATGGTGGGCAGTGCCATTGCCAGTTGTGTCAGGAAGAATTCCGCCAGTGGCTTAAAAAGAAATATGATGGAGACCTTGAGCGACTAAATCAAGCCTGGTGGACACCTTTTTGGAGTCACACCTATACCGACTGGAGTCAAATTGAGTCACCTGCTCCTCACGGCGAACGCACTATAATGGGACTCAACTTAGACTGGAAGCGTTTTACCACAGACCAAACCATAGACTTTTTCTTGAACGAGATAAAGCCACTGAGAGAAATCACACCTAACATACCTGTCACAACCAATTTCGATGACTTTGTCGATATAGAAAATGGAATAAACTATTGGAAATTTGCGCCACACGTAGATTTTGTGTCTTGGGATAACTACCCGTATTGGCATGGAGAGAGGCCTGACCCTATTGAGGGAAGCAGACGCGCGTTCATCCACGATATAAACAGGTCCTTAAAGCACGGCCAGCCATTTGCTATGATGGAAAGTTCCCCTAGCGCTACAAACTGGCAACCTGTGGGGAAACTCCGAAGGCCCGGTATGCACGTGTTGTCGTCTCTTCAGGCTGTTGCCCACGGATCTGAAACGGTCCAATACTTCCAGTGGAGAAAGAGTCGAGGAGGTTATGAGAAATTCCACGGAGCGGTCGTAGATCACTGTGGACACGAAAACACCAGGGTTTTCAAAGAAGTGTCTCAGGTAGGCGAGATGCTTTCCAAATTGACGCCAATCCTCGGTACTTCGGTATCGCCAGAGGTTGCAGTAATCTATGACTGGGAAAACTCTTGGGCAATAAGCGGGGCCATAGGACCTCGAAGAGATAAGAAAGATTACTTTGATACGTGTCAAAGCCACTACAGAACCTTTTGGGAAAAAGGAATTCCTACGGATGTAATAGACATGGATTGCGATTTTTCAAATTACAAAGTGCTGGTAGCCCCCATGCTATACATGGTAAGACCTGGGGTGGCTGGCAGGATTGAAGATTTTGTGCGCCAAGGCGGCACATTTGTAACCACTTATTTGAGCGGGATAGCAGATGAAAACGACCTGTGTTTTCTCGGCGGCTTCCCTGGACCTCTGCGGGAGCTTACAGGAATCTGGTCCGAAGAAATAGATGCCCTATACGATCACGATGTAAACTACGTCTATTTCTCAGAAGACTTGGCGAAAAATGGTCCACTTAAAAGCAAGGAATATGAAGCCCGAACATTTTGCGACCTTTTTCATTGCGAAACTGCCAAACCTCTAGGTTTTTATAAAGAAGATTTCTATGCAGGAAGGCCTGCTGTAACTGTAAACAAATTTGGAAAGGGCAATACATATTACATTGGATTTCGAAATAACGATGACTTTTTGACCGACTTCTACGAAACCTTAATCAATAGCTTATACGCTCAAGGAACCGTGCTTAGAAGAGCTATCGCCGCAGATCTTCCTTATGGCGTAACCGCTCAACTCAGGACCGACGGTGAGAAAGACTTTGTGTTTTTGTCCAATTTCACCTGCTCTACTCAAACAGTAAAACTAGACGATAACGAATATACCGACCTAATAACTGGAAGAAAAGTAGATCGTATCATCGATTTACAACCGTATAACATCATAATCATGGAGAGAAGGTCCTTAAACTCAAACACGAAGTAATCGACTTGAACCATATTCGATCCTAAGAGAGTCAAATACATCTTTCAGGATCGTATAAAGCAAGCCAGTTTAGATCACATGTTGAGTTAAGATTCAGACGCTTTGCGACCTGTCCTTTCACGACCAGGCTCTGCTTTGTATGGCATGGGCACATAACCAACAGAAGGTCTGTTTGCGCCTGACTGTGGGTACAACTCCATCAGTCTATATACTTCTTCAGGCATATCGAACGACACTTCTAAACCCAGTGCCTGCAGTTTCGCCGCTCCTAATGGATAGTCATGAGTAAAGTACCCTTTTGTGAAAACATCGGCTACTTCCTCAGCCTGTTCAGGGGGAAGATTCTCCTTCAAAATATTCAAGACTGTTTCCCTAACTTGAAAAACGGCCTTCTCTGCAACATCTGCCAAAATCAACGTATTGTCGTCTATGTTCTCGATAGGTTTTCTCTGGACAACGTTCAGTATGGATGCAGCAGGGTAAGAACCTATTTGAGGATCTACTGGTCCTAAAACCGCATTCTCGTCCATGACTATTTCGTCTGCTGCGAGAGCAAGTAACGTACCTCCTGACATAGCATAGTGAGGCACAAACACAGTCACTTTCGCCTTATGCCGAACCAATGCAAGAGCTATCTGCTCTGCAGCCAAAACCAGCCCGCCTGGCGTATGAACTATCAAGTCGATAGGAACGTCGTCAGGGGTCATACGTATAGCCCGAAGAACCTGCTCCGAGTCTTCTATATTTATATACTTACTCAGTGGAATTCCCAGAAGACTCAAAGACTCCTGCCTGTGAATTAATGTAATTACCCTAGAACCTCGTTTCTTCTGTAATTTGCTCATTAAGGTCAATCTAGTTGTCTCAAGGTGTTTTTGTGTAAAAAAAGGTGCTAATAAAGTGCTACCGAGCAGTATAATCCAAAATAAAGTGGTTATAAGAGCAGTTATATCCATTACTCAACCCCCTCCGCTCACCGTGCTACTACATACAATATCATCTTAGTAGTGCAGAGTGAAGTATAGGGACGGTTCTCCTGCTTCTTTCACAGAACGAAGGAAGCAGGAGAACCGTCCCTACCTTCGCCGTTAAAACGGTCAAAAAATAAAAGGTTTATCTATACCACATGTAGAATTATCCTGATGTGACTGTCTGATGACATGACAAAACCATGGGAATTTATAAGGAGATGATCTGATTGAAATCTGAGTTCACCTTCACGGAATTAGATAATTTGGTTGAAAGGTACAGGGATATTGATTATCGGTGCGGGCTCCAGCAAGATAGACTATGGAGTAACCGCGATTACGAGATGAGCCTTTTCATCCCTACTAAACAAGCAAAAGAATATGAGGAGAAAGTCTTGCGTGAACTCGAGCAGGAAATATCTGCACTACCAGCCCCTGATCCGGTCTTCAAAATACTAAAGAGCCACTTTACCGATTTCATTGAAGGACAACAATCCAATCTCGACGGCTTATATGATTACCCGTCAACCTTTATCTCTTCTCTTACTAACTTCCTAACATTTCTGGGAGGTAAGGATTCAAGATCCGCTGAAGAACGCTCCAAGATCCTCGTAAAAAGAGCAACGTTTTTAGACCCTTTGTGGTCTGCGCTCTTAGAAATATTTCACCATACGTCCCGAGCACAATTGGTAGAAGCAGTATCTGCTTGTTCATTGCTGGGCAGGGTAGTAGCTATAGAAAAATCTAAGGCTAGCCAGCAATACGAGGGTTTAAGTGAAAAAAACCTGCAGACAGTTGAGAGAACGCTAGAACTTTTCGCTGAAAAGGCAGAAGCATGGGCCAACGAGTTGGGAAGGCTCATCGAACAGAAACCGGCCAAAAACGATGACAGTAATCTAGTTACGGTAGGCCCGGACAGATATAGGGTGATCTTAGACAAAGAATTAGGCGTTAGCCTGGATGAATTACTCAGTTGGTACGAAGATGAGGTTGAAAAAACGAGGGCAGAATTTGTAGAAACTGCTGCCAATCTAAACCTTCCAGGTCACAAGGTGACTGGACCTCTGGATGCAGTTGAAATCATGAATAAGTATGCCGGTCCTGCAGACTCGCCTGAGGAGATGTTTGATCGTCTACGAAACTATCTAGCAAGGGCCAAAAAAGCGTGTCGAGATTGGGTCAGACTGCCTGAAGAGGACTGTATAGTAGTACCAGTCTACGAGCAGTGCAGAGAAACCTATCCCTGGGGAGGATACGGCGGCGGCTGTCCAAGACGTCGTCCACTCATCGGCGAAGTCTTCTTAAATGACACTAACTACAAAGCTATAACTGATGGGTGGATTAAGATTAACGCAGTACATGAATGCTATCCTGGTCACCATGTTCAGTGGGTACGCACAACCCTTGATCCGCTCCCTGAAACCGTGAAAATGGGGGCGAAAAGAGTACCTATGGAAGAAGGGATGTGCCACAGAAGTGAACGCCTTATGGAGTATATATATGATGACGATCCCTTCTACCCATTGGCAGTAACATACAGACGCCACCACACTTCAGTCAGGATTAAGGCCGATCTGTACATGCAATACTTCGGGCGCCCCTTAGAAGACGCCATCCAACTATATATGGACGAACTAGGATTCGATCATCAGACTGCAAGAGGACAAGCCATATCCCAATTGCCCCAAAATAGGATCGGTTATTTCACCTGCTATTATTATGGAATGAAAAAATTAGAAGACCTAGAACAAAAATATGGCTACGACAAGAAAACTTTCACAGAGTACCTGTTTTCGGTCCCCTTTATAAGCCTGGCCAACTTCGAAGCATTTTTGAATCTAACTGACGAAGATAAGGAAAGGCTCTTGACCCAGTTCCCGAGCAAGCTCAAATATGAATAGGAGCACTTGCCTAAGGTTGTGCCGCCATAGCATCTGATCTGTGGCGAAAATTAGATCTGACATAGGGGGGACGGTTCTCGCGCTACTTCGCCTAGCGAAGGAAGCGCGAGAACCGTCCCCATGCTTCAACAAATCATAGATTCTAGATCTCTAGGATAGTAGGTTAGCATTTCCATACCGGTTTCAGTAACTAACACAGTATCTGAGTGCCTAA
The DNA here is from genome assembly GCA_002391545.1 of Candidatus Fermentithermobacillaceae bacterium UBA3907. Classification (GTDB taxonomy): domain Bacteria; phylum Bacillota; class Sulfobacillia; order Fermentithermobacillales; family Fermentithermobacillaceae; genus UBA3907. The sequence continues at coordinate 5,388 of DGFF01000044.1, forward strand.
ATCCCCCTAGGCCCATAACGTACAGCCCTGGTTCTACGCTAAATACCATGCCTGGTTTCATAATAGTATGGTCTCCTATGTCAAAGAAAGGTGCTTCATGTCCAAGCAGGCCTATGGCGTGACCCGTATGGTGTCTCCAGTAATCCCAAAGACCATTTTTCTCGTAAAACTCCCGCACTGCAGCATCAACTTCTGAACACTTGCGACCGGGTCTTATGTTATCAAAAGCAATCTCCTGCGCCTGCATCATCAAATTGAAAAACTTGGTTTTCTCTTTGTCAGGCTCGCCTACGAACATTGTTCTTTCTAGTTCGCTATTGTACCCAAACACACCCGCCCCTGCTCCTGTCACCAAAACATCACCAGGCTTGAGCATAGCATTTATAGACATAGCATGCGGTAACGCTGAATTGGGACCGATCTGCCCCCTGAATCCTGCGCTAGCTCCGGCACGGCCGATAGTTGTAGGATCATATAAAGGACCTAGGGTGTTCATCATTGCCAGCGTGGCTTCTAGAGATGCCCTGGCAGAAATCTCATTTTCGAAAGAACCTGGCTTGGAATAGTTCTGCAGAAATCTGTGGGCAAGATTACCCCACCTACAGCTTTCTTTTATAAGCGCAATCTCCTCTTCAGATTTTACCATTCTCATTTCCTCAACGAGATACGGGTCAACTACAATTTCAGCCAAAGGCAAAACTTCTGCCAATTGAGGACCTCGGTAACCCTGTGAAGAGCCATAGCCAGCCCCATCGCTGCCGATTTTACCAGAGTCCACGCCCATCTCTTTGAGCAATTGCCCTAGTCGAGTCATGGGATGGACTGTATCTGGATAGTCAGGATACGTCTTTACATCCTGAATCTCCAGACATTCTTGGGCATGTTCTAACTCCAACCTAGGTCCGAAAATCGTCTTTGTCCCGTCTTTAGATAGAATAAGGCACAATGGCCTTTCTGTTGGAATGAACGCAAAACCTGAAAGGTAAAAAATACTTACCGAACTCCAGAATATGAACGCATTCAAATCCCTTTCCTTCATGCTGTCTATAACCAAATCTGTACGCCTCTTAAACTCTTTGGGGGAAATCCGAAGTTTCTGCATAAGTTTATAATTCTCCCTTCTCATCTATTAGCTATTGCCGATTATTAGCTATTGCCGATGTGCTCCAATTTACCATCCCTACATCCGCCATTTACTAGCAATTCCTCTACGTAATACCCGTTGATCACGCTTTCCTGCAAACCGTTTGCCTAGAACAATTTGTGTGTGCCAGTTTTGAGTCTCAAAAAGCCCTCAAAGTTGCTGAACTCCTCAATCTACTGCAACAAGAAACCCTCTTTTAGAGGATCCATGGGATCTACCACGTAATTGTGGAACCCTGTAATGTAAGCCGCGCCTTCTACTTCACAAATCACAGCAGGAAAATTGGATACTGAACTTTCTGAAACCACTTTAGCTGAGAGGGTGGTCCCAATTATGCTTTCGTTTACGAAAACTTCACCTAGTCCAATCTTCTTTTCGGAGTACATAAGAGCAAGTTCAGCGCAAGTTCCAGTGCCACAGGGCGACCTATCAACGTCACCGTTTGTGATAATTGCCGCGCTCTTACCGCTCATTCCAGGTGCAACTGGCTGCTCAATAAAATACACGTGAGTGACTGCATTGATGAATGGCTTTTCGGGGTGAACCACTGGAAAGACTTCGTTCACTGCATCTTTGATCTTCGTGCCGATTCTCCTTATTACCCAATAATACTCTGGAGATATCTTGATCCCAACATCGTGGGCGTCTACTAGCGCGAAAAAATTCCCGCCATATGCGATATCCAAAGTCACTTCTCCTAAGCCTTGAATATCTGCACGAATATCTTTGTCATAAACAAAAGAAGCAGCGTTAGTAAAAGTCACAGATTGAGCCACGCCATTTTCAACCTTGACCCTTCCCTCAACCAAACCGGCAGGAGTTTCCAAGGTTACAACCGTCACAGGCTCAGATACTAAAACCATGCCACATTCAACTAGAGCCGTACAAACACCTATGGTATCATGTCCGCACATCGGCAAATATCCACCTGTCTCCAGATATATAACGCCCACATCTGCGGCAGGATCACATGGTTCGGTTAGTATCGCCCCTGACATGACGCTTTGTCCTCTAGGTTCGTGCATTAGCATAGTGCGCAACCAGTCCAAGTTTTCTTGAAAATAAAGCATCTTTTCGGCAACTGTATCACCAGGTATAAAACCTATTCCTCCAGTCACGATTCTGGTAGGTTCACCACAAGTATGGGTATCTATGCACGTAATCATCTTTGAAAATCTCATCTGAAGCCCTCCTTAAATAGCTGGAGTTGTGGCCGCCTTTTACCCTTCCCCACGCCCAAAGTCACCCAAGATATATTTAGCTAAGCCAGAACCCTTCTTGGTCCATTTCCCCTTTGCCATGTAAACGTCCATACGAAAGTTAGGTTATTGCCCATTCAAAATTGTGATTATGTTACCAGGCTGGCAAAATCCTTTTGAAACCGCACTTTATCTTCCTGGCTAAGTTTTAAAAACCTCTCAAAATTGGGTAGGCTTAACCTTCCTACAGAAAACAGAATCTCTGTGAATTCTTTGTCCCCGTATTTGAATTTCTCCTGGAGCGCCTCAATCTTCTTCATTCCGTAGTAGTAACAAGTCATGTAGCCAGGATTACGTTCCTGGTACCGAACCTGACCTCTTGCGGATACCCTGTCAAACCCCAACTCTTTCATGTACAATTCCACTGCTTCCTCAACCGATCTCCCAAAGTAATGGAGCCATAAGTCAGCCTTAATCCTCACCGCTGTATGGTGACGTCGTAAGCGCACAAATAAAGGAAACACCGGATCAGAAAATATGTGCTCCATAAGTTTTTCCGACCTATGGGCTGTTCCCTCAAGCAGGGGAATATACCTCGACCCTATTTTTACTGTTTCAGGCAGGGGATCCAAAGTGGTCCTTACAAATTGTACGTGATGACCAGGATAACACTCGTGTATGGCCATCATCTTTAACCATCCATCAGTAACTGCTTTGTAATTACTATCGTTTAGAAACACTTCCCCCACAAGCGGCCTTCGCCTGAAGCATCCTCCGCCGTAGCCACCCCATGGGTACGAATCTCGGCACTGTTCAGGTGTGGGACTTACTATGCAATATTCTTCTGGCAAGTTTACAAAGCCATCTTTGGTAGCGCGTTTGGCAATTTCCACATATTTTTCCATGCGGGAGAACATTTCTTCCACAGTGTCACAGGGGCCAGCGTACTGATCCAGGATCTTAAACACATCTTCTAGCGACTCCACTGATCCAAGATTCAGACTTCGTGCTACATCCATCATTTCCTTTCTGGTACATTCTATTTCCTCTTCGTACCATTCCAACAGCTCCTCCAAGGGCACACCTAGTTCTCTGGAAAGGATTTCTCCGTACCTTTCCGGATCTATTTTGGCTTCAGTAAGTTCAGATAGATCTCCCAAAGTAGCCCTATCCTGGGCGGCTCTATAAGATTCTGCTTCCCAACTTCTAGCTTTAGATACAAGTTCACTGAGCCTCTCTGCGAGGTCATTCTGAACATCCAAATCAAGGTCTCCGTAATACGAAGGTACTTTGCTTGCTACGTTGCCTGCAATAGTTTGTAGAACCTTACATGCCTGGGCTGTCTCTTGTATTTTGTCGGGATGAACTGTAGGAAAAAGACTTTTTACCCCCTCCCAAACATCATCTAACTGAGATAGCCGGGCTGAGAGAACTTGTAATCTAACATCGGCGGGTCTTGAATCCTGTCTTGAGTTAAAATCCAATAGATAGGTTTCTCGGCCTACGAACCAGTCGGGATTTTCAAAACTGCTGGCAAC
>DGFF01000044.1:9422-9858 GCA_002391545.1 Candidatus Fermentithermobacillaceae bacterium UBA3907
GGTTGGGGAAGTTCCATACCTTCTAATAGAAGCCGCTTATAAGCATCCTCCATCTCATCTTTCAAATCCAAAGATGGTACTTGGGATAAAGTTTCATAATCGTGACTGCATGCATATTTGTATACTGTCCTTGCACATTTTTCGTCAAACTTACGATACGTAAGGACAGCATCTTCATAGGTTCCTTCAATCATGACGGTACCTCCTTTTTTTGGCCCTCTTGCGATCCTCTGCCGATTCTCTACACCACTGACGGCTCTACCCTTAGATCTCCTCTTTCAAAACGCCCTAGATCCAAGTCACTTATGTCAATAGACGGCTCTTTGCCGACGATCATCTCAGAGATTAGCTTCCCAACTATAGGGGCTAGCATAAAGCCGTGTCCGCTGAAACCAACAGCCTGATAGTACCCGTCGACTCCAGGAACAGTACCTAG
>DGFF01000140.1:0-1545 GCA_002391545.1 Candidatus Fermentithermobacillaceae bacterium UBA3907
GCTTCAACCCCTTCAATTATGAACTCACCCATATTTGATACATCCCAGATAGCTGCGTTAGTCCTGCACCCAACGTGCTCCTCCTTGATTCCAGAAAACTGAACCGGGAGAGCCCAGCCTCCAAAATCTACGATCCGTCCACCGTTTTTCAAGTGGATCTCGTAGAGAGGAGTCTTTTTCAATTTCTCTGCCAATTTCAATCGCACCTCCTATTTATGATTGAACACATTACCCCTCAAAGCTCATACTTACCTTGCCCTTGTCTTTCTTACCACAAAAGATTCAATAGATTAATGAAAAAGGGACGGGGTACCAATCTATTCCCTGTCCCTTTACCTGAGAGATTCCTTGTCAACTACAGCAAGTCAACAAGTTTCCCCTTTGGTGCCCCTAAAGTGGCTCTCCAGAGATGCGTCTGGCGACGGTACTTTTGCCTGAAAGTTTCAGACTGCGTCTTTGCTTCTTCGGCGCTCCTTCCTTCGGAGTCTCTCCCGGCGCCTTCATCCGCACAATATTCAGTTGACTTCTTACAAATAAATCCTGAACCTTTGAGACTACTCCATCTTAACAATAGATTTCTACACAGTTGTGAGAAGTCCTTCAAACTCAGCCTCTAAATTGGCCGCTTTCCTGTTCTAGACATTTTAAGTGCCATTGCCACGCTGTTCGAATTATATCATCTAACGATGATAACTTGGGGCTCCATCCCAGAACTTCCCTGGCTTTGTCGTAAGATGCCACCAAAACTGCAGGATCCCCTTGCCGCCTTTGCCCTATAGCGTAAGGTACCGTCTTTCCAGTTATCTTTTCCACTTCTTTAATAATCTCCAATACAGAATAACCTATTCCAGAACCCAAGTTAATGATCGACGTCTCTGCCCCATTCTCCAGAGCTTTCAGAGCCAAAACATGGGCTTCCGCTAGGTCTGTAACGTGAACGTAGTCGCGTATAGGTGTCCCGTCAGGGGTAGGATAATCGTCTCCAAAAACAGTAATGGGTTCCTGGGTCGATATTGCTTCAAAAACAAGGGGAATCAAATGGGTCTCTGGATCATGCAGTTCCCCCATTTTACCTCCAGGATCCGCACCTGCAGCGTTGAAATACCTGAGCGATATAGACATAAGACCATATGCCTTATCAAACCACGCAAGGACCCTTTCCAAAAACAACTTGCTCTCTCCATAGGGGGTTTTGGGATTGACTGGAGCCTCCTCTGAAATCGGGATTACAGAAGGATCGCCATAAACAGATGCTGAAGAGGAAAAAACCAATTTATTTACCCCATATTTGACCATAGCTGAAAACAAAGTAAGCCCGCCTATGACGTTTCGTTTAAAGTACTTGGCCGGATTTGATACCGATTCACCTGCTTGGCTTTCACCTGCAAAATGAATAACTGCATCGTATTGGGTGGACGCAAACACGTCTGAAACTGCCCCTTCATCTTCGCAACGACCGATAACTAGTGGAACACCCTGTATATGTTCAGGATGCCCCCGAGAAAGATCGTCAAGGACAGTCACAGAATATCCCGCTTCTGAAAG
>DGFF01000140.1:1748-3325 GCA_002391545.1 Candidatus Fermentithermobacillaceae bacterium UBA3907
CGAAGAGCTGGGGTACAAATTACCCAATCCTCGTTCACTCCCTGGACATAGTTTACACGCACTTTTATATAATACCTGAGGATATTGGGTTATTCTAGCTACTTCAGTTAAAATTGCAGGAATTATGAACTATGCCCAGAATTTAAACTTATGGCTCCCCAATTAAAGGCTAAAACGTACGTGCGACGGATACCAAAAAGGACGTGTTTTATGGATTATAACGAATCGGTTCCTGAAAACAGCATGCTTCTGGAACTTCCACGAGAGACACACATATGTCATTTCTACAAAGAACATGCCGAACTGATAGAGGTAGTAGTACCTTACATACTCCAAGGCATACTTCACAACGATATGTGCATCTTAGTTTGTCCAAAATTCCGTAAACAAGAGCTCGCAGATGTTTTATGGGCTACCTGCAATGAGATGAATGTAGAGCCTGCGCAGGAACAAATTCAATTTATAGAGTCTGGATTAGAGCCCCAATCCACATCCCACTTTCTGCAGGAAAAATACTTATCCCTGGGCGACCTAGGATACGAGGGACTCAAGATTTCCTTCATCTCTGCAGATTGCAGACATATGAATATTTTGGATGCTCAAGAAAACATCTATTTTTGCTGGAGGCCCAAAATACCCATCACCGTTATGTGTTCATACAGTATTAAAAACGGAGAACTTCAATCGATTGCAGAAATAGCACAAAGACATAAGTTCCTTCTAACTAAAAAAGGCGGCAAATGGCAAGTTTCGAAGGGATGCAATTGTTCTAATCATCCGCTATGTTTTGCAGAGATCTTAGATCAGAACGCCATAGGTTTGGACACGGCTGGACGTATCATCGATGTTACACAGCCTTGTTTGAATCTATTCAGCTGTGACGATATTGCCCAATTGGGAGAAACGTTTGAGGAGTTTACCCATGACTATTCTGCCAAATCTGTGATACAAACGATCCAAAACAAGATTCCACTCGCCAAAATGCGTTATGGAGAGACACTGCAGGACTGCTGGAAGATGACGTTGCCAGAAAAAGGTGATGCAAATCTACTTATTAATCTACATAAAACCATGTGGCGTTTCATTACAGGCGATGTGCTGATCTTAACATTGCATGATATTACTGCGTTTACGAAACCCTACTCTCTGACCGATGAAATTATCCCAATGATTGTGCATGAGATAAAGAATCCACTGCAGACTTTGAAAGCAACAAATGATCTCGTTAAGTTATCGTTGGAAAAAGAACAAGGAGATCTAGCCCACTACATATCTATGTCTGATATGTACATAGACCAGATAGCTGGCCTCACCGAAGATCTCCTAACTTTGAGCCGCCTCCAAACCTCAAAGCCTATTAATAATGAAATGAACGTAGACCTAACACAACTTCTCACAGAAGTTGTAGGTTCTTTTGCAACCCAGACCGACCACCGATTAATCCTTCTCTTCGACCAGAATACGCCCTGTTACGTTGCAGGCAATCCCTGCAGGATAGTTCAAATAGTAACCAATCTTCTACAAAATGCAGTAAAGTTCACTCCTGAAGGAGGGCAGATCTGGATAGATCTGCAAGT
>DGFF01000140.1:3462-6633 GCA_002391545.1 Candidatus Fermentithermobacillaceae bacterium UBA3907
AAACCAAGACCCCAAGCTGGAACTATCATGGAGCTTTCCTTGCCCCTTGCTGACCCTGATCTATAACAAATCCACATATTCCCCTTTTCTCAACGATAGGGTGTTCTATTTTACGAACTATTTTTGTTACTAAGGAAGGAACAATATACCTTCAAGTAGAATGCTTCCAATGGATATTGCGCCGATTAGACACAGAAATGACTGAGGGAGATGGTTAAGTGCGAGTTTATCCCGGGCTTGAAATCCTATTGAAAGAAGGGTTGCTCAAAAACAAAAAAATCGGTCTGATTACTAATCACACAGGCGTAAATTTCGACCTTGAAAGCAACTATCACCTTATGTTAGCGGAAGGATACAAAATAACGGCTCTCTTCGCCCCTGAGCATGGCATTTATGGAGACCACCCCGATGGGCAATATGTTAGTAGTACCTCAGATGCTACAACCGGAATACCCATTTACAGCCTTTACGGAGCAACTCAAAAACCCACCAAACAAATGCTAAAGAACGTAGAAGCCCTAGTTTTCGACATTCAGGATATTGGGGCACGGTATTACACATATATGTCTACTATGATTCTATCGATGGAAGCCGCCTCAGAATGGGGAATTCAATTCGTAGTGCTTGACAGACCAAATCCAATTGACGGATTACGAGTAGAAGGTAACGTTCCAAGCCTATCCTGGATATCTCCTGTGTGCTACGCTCCCATCACCATAAGACACGGAATGACCGCTGGAGAAATCAGTCTGTTCATGAGCGCTCAAAAGAATCTCAGCGCACCAACGGTTATACCTATGGAAGGATGGCGGCGAAGCATGCTTTTCAGCGAAACCGGTTTCCCATGGGTCCCTACTTCTCCAAGCGCATCAAGCTTAGAGATGGCCTTGTTGTACCCTGGCACCTGTCTCATTGAAGGAACAAATGTGTCTGAAGGCAGGGGTACATCAGTGCCTTTCCAAGTTCTAGGAGCTCCGTGGATTGACGCGTTAGATCTATCCAAGGCTGTTAACGCTTTGAATCTGCCCGGAATAAAAGCACGACCTGTCCATTTCAGACCATCTTACAGCAAATGGGCCGGGAATATTTGCCAAGGCATTCAAATACATATATTCGAACCCAACGTGGTAAGGCCTGTAGAAACAGGGGTACGATTGTTGTTCACCCTAAGAGATCTTTACCCAGAAAATTTTGAAGTTACACCTCCGGGGCCAAATGGTAAACATTTTCTGGATCTTTTGTGTGGAGGAGCTCAGCTCACAGACGCGCTCAAACACGACTCTTCTCCAGACAGGTTGCTAGATACTTGGAATAAAGAAGCACAAGATTTCACTAGCAAACGAGAAGATTTTTTGATTTACTGATTTGATATACCAGGGTGGTGTTAACCATGGAGTTGTTTTTAGGAATTGATGGAGGGGGCACTTCCACTACGGCTTGCATTATAGATAGGAATCTGAGGGTCCTTTCTCAAGGTTACGGCGGTCCAAGCAATATATACTTCACGCCCTGTGATGTAGTTGGAAAATCCATTAAGGATGCAGTCACAACGGCCTTGGCCAATCTACCTGAAGAATATAGAGAAGCTGAAATCGCACGCGCTTGTATAGGTCTTTCTGGAGCTGGCAGACCCAGCGATATAACTAAGGCCACCTTGACTATCAAGCCCGCTATGGAAGACATTCCATTTTCCGTAGTAGAAGATACAAGAATTGCCCTTTACGGAGGTCTTGCAGGCCAAGATGGTATAGTAATAATTTCAGGAACAGGCTCCAATTGCCTGGGATTGAAGGATGGAAAGTTTAAGCGGGCAGGCGGCTGGGGCTCGCTCTTAGGAGACGAGGGAAGCGCGTATAGCATTGCAAGGCGTGGTTTGATAGCAGCTCTAAGAGACTATGATGGTAGGGGACCTGAGACTTCTCTTACACGAAGATTCATGCTTTCTCTAGATGCTGATACGCCAGAAGAAATCCTTCCAGCCGTTCACAAATTAACCAGGCCTGAAATTGCAGATTTGTCCATAATAGTTTTTGAAGAAGCCGAAAAAGGAGATGAAATAGCATCAACCATACTGAATGAAGAAGCTGAGGAGCTGGTCAAAATGGTTTCAGCAGTACACAAAGGATTGGGTTTCGAAGGTCAGGTATCTATATGTAAGATAGGAGGATGTTTTCGCCAACATCAGTTTTCATCAGCCTTCGAAAGGGGTATTCACAAAATCATTCCTTTAGCTGTACTCAAAGATCCTATATATCCTCCAGAAGTAGGCGCCGCTATTTTGGCAATGAAAAACTGACAACCGTCTTCGAACAATTGGACAACATTTGGGGGGATCCTCGGTGACACAAGAAGAAAATTATCTGCCTAGAACCGAAAATCCGAACCCTTTGACTGAGGGTATAGATACCTGGGATATAACCAAAATCTCGCAGGTCATGAATGAAGAAGACCATAAAGTAGCACCTGCCGTGGCCAAAGAACTTCCCAACATTGCAAAAGGTGTGAAACTTGTAGTAGAAAGTCTCTCTCAAGAAGGCCGCCTTTTTTACATCGGTTCCGGAACTAGCGGTCGTCTAGGTGTTCTAGATGCCGCTGAACTACACCCTACCTTCGGCTTGGAAAAAGATAAGGTCATACCTATCATAGCAGGAGGGAAAGAAGCAATATTCCATCCGATTGAAGGTGCTGAAGATAAGGAGGAAGATGGCCGAAAGATTTTCCTGTCGTACAACCCGACAAAATCTGACGTTGTTATAGGGATTTCTGCAAGCGGTCGGACTCCTTTCGTAGCTGGGGCCATGAAAGCCGCCCAAGAATTGGGCATACCTACAATCGCTGTAGTAGGAGATTCCAACGGAAAGGTGAGCCAATTTGCCGATGTTGTTATTTCCCCGGACGTAGGACCGGAAGTAATAGCAGGCTCTACAAGGCTGAAAAATGGCACCGCTCAAAAGATGGTTCTAAACATGATATCTACCGCAGCAATGATATGTATGGGGCGAACATACTCTAATTTGATGGCAGGCACTTATACTGCAAATAAGAAACTATGGGGACGGGCAAAAAGAATACTACAACAAGCATCAGGATGTGATGAAGAACGAGCAGAGAGGGCATTGGAAGAGACCGGAGGAAATGTGCCAGTTGCCCTTGTAACTCTTTTGTGCCAAG
>DGFF01000140.1:6835-25977 GCA_002391545.1 Candidatus Fermentithermobacillaceae bacterium UBA3907
CTTTCGAACAAAACCTCCGACGACCAATGGGCTACTCCTTTAAATGGCCAAGAGAATACTTTTGCTTCCCTGACCTATGGAGATAATCTAAAATTCGGCAACCCGGAAGATGCAGGTTTTGATCCAGGGAAGCTGGAAAGAGCCTTTCAAGTAGTAGGAGACACTGTAGGAGACGGAGAAGGACCTATCCCTGGAGCAGTTTCAGTTGTAATAAGAAACGGTATAACCATATGGCCAAGATGCTGGGGATGGGCTGTAAGAAAACCAGAAAAGATAGCTATGACCCCTTACACGGTATTTGATATGGCTTCTTTGACCAAAGTCATGGCAACTACTCCTAGCATTCTGTTATTAACCGAAAGGGCCATGTTGCGCCTGGACGATCCTGTTTGTATGTTCATACCGGAATTCGGTTGTGGAGGAAAAGAGTACATTACAATAAGGCATCTTTTGACCCATACTTCAGGCCTACCAGACCACATCAAATTCTGGGAACAAGGACTCAAGGGGAAAGAAATCATAGACGCCATCTGCAACCTCAATCTCCCTGAAAATTCAGAACCTGGAACCCATGTGCTTTACAGTGATCTGGGTTTTATCATTCTCGCAGAAATAGTTTATAGAATAACTGGCTCTGATATAGCAGAGTTTTCAAAGCGTGAAGTATTCGAACCCTTAGGGATGAAAAGCACAGGCTTTCTTCCCCTGGATTCTATGAAGAAAATGGTGGCCGCAACTGAGTACCGAGAAGACCTGGGACGTGTTATGTGGGGACAAGTACACGATGAAAATGCGTACGCCTTAGGCGAAATCGCCGGGCATGCCGGATTGTTCAGCACCCCTTTGGATACTGCAATATACGCCCAAATGTGGTTAAACCCAGATAAAGGATCTGTCCTAAGCAAAGCTGCCATACAGACTGCCATTAGAGAACAGGTAAATCTAGAAGAACGCCGAGGATTGGGTTGGATGCTCACATCAAGAACCTTTTGTTCTGGCGGGGATTTTCTATCTGATAGCGCTTTTGGGCATACGGGCTTTACAGGCACAAGCCTATGGTGCGACCCTGAGAAGAATCTGGCCATTATTCTGCTTACAAACAGGGTCCACGCTGGACGCGAGGGTACATCCCACATAAGATTGCGCGCGAGGTTTGCCAACGCTGTGTGTGCAGCTATACGCGCATAGGGAGGAATTCAATTTGGCAAGCTTAAGCATTGAACAAAAAGTGGGCCAGGTTTTCATATTCGGATTCCCAGGAACAGATCCTAGGCAGGGCATCTCCTTAATAGAGGAATTCTGCCCTGGCGGAATAATATATTTCAGTAGAAACTGCAGTACGGTTCAAGATACAAGTTGTCTTTCCTCTCGGCTGCAAAAGTGCGCATCTCAGACAGGCCCAGGAATTCCACTTTTTATAGCTGCAGATCAAGAAGGGGGGCTAGTGTCAAGGCTAAGTCAAGATGGCCCTACAATGCCTGGACCAATGGCTTTAGCTGCAGCGGTAGATGATAAAAGCTTGGGTCTGGTTTCAGATGTTTCCCAAGCCATGGCTACACAACTCAGGGCTGCAGGAATTAATATGAACTTGGCTCCTGTCCTGGACGTAAACAACAACCCTAAGAATCCAGTAATTGGCATAAGATCTTTTGGTGAAGATCCAAAATCAGTTGCCCGATTAGGAGTAGAAGCAATCAAAGGTTCCCTCTCAGGGGGCATCATCCCTGTAGGCAAGCACTTTCCAGGGCATGGCAACACATCTGTAGACTCCCACCTAGATTTACCTGTAGTGAACCAATCCCTGAAAGAACTCGAATCTTGCGAACTGATTCCTTTTAAAGCGGCTATAAAAGCAGGTATCCCCGCTATAATGTCGGCTCACATCATATTTACACCCCTTGACGCGCAAAAGCCAGCTACTTTGTCTTACCCTGTCCTAACGGGACTTTTAAGAAACAAGCTAAAATTCCAAGGCTTGATCATTACCGATTGCATGGAAATGAACGCTGTAGTTAAGCATGTAGGCACGGCAAACGGAGCGGTAGAAGCTTTCAAGGCAGGTTGCGATCTGCTTCTAGTTTCACACACATATGAACTTCAGAAAGAATCGTACTTCGCAGTATTGCAAGGGGTTAAGTCAGGAGAAATTTCTGAAGCGCGCCTTGATGACTCTGTAGAGCGCATACTCAACTTCAAAAAAAGTTTTAAGATACCCAATGCTCTTCCAACCGAATCAGCCTATGATAGACGATTTAAAGAACTATCAGAATACTTACATGAACGTTCCATAACCTTGGTTAAAGATCATAATAACTTAGTGCCCCTGCGACAAGATAAGGAGCAGACTCTCAAACTTTGCATCGTTGCTCAGGAATCTACCTTACTCCCCCAAACTGACTTGGTGAAATCCTTAAATGCCCTGCACGATGGGTTAGAAATTGCAGAAGTGCTTATGGGAGATCCAAAAGCCATAGACAAATGCATTTCCTCATCTGAATCAGTAAGGGCAACTATAGTGTTGAGTAGAAATGCTGCAAACGACGAAAAGCAAGCCGATTTCATTCGATCCTTAATAAAGCAAGTAGATAACGTAATCCTTGTAGCTACGCAAAATCCTTACGATATATCGGTGGCGCCTGAGGTGCCTGCGTATATATGCACGTACGGAAGCCATAGGGAAGCTATGGATGCTCTGGCCAAAATATTGCTAGGGGTTGCAAAACCCACAGGAAGGCTTCCTGTAACTATAGGAGGGCTATAGCCGTGGATCTACTTACATCTGCTCGGGTCAAGCCTTCACGTCTCATAGTAGGACTCATGTCTGGCACTTCTGCCGATGGAATAGACGCGTGTCTTTGCAGAATAAAAGGCTTTGGCGTCCAAACCGCGGCAGAAATAGAGCATTTTTCGTCCCTTAAGTATCCTGAAACTTTGAAACACATGATTACAAGTGACTTAAATAACCTTGGCTTAGAAGATATTGCTAGGCTTAATTTTTTCCTAGGAAATCTGCTAGCCCAAGCAGCCCTAAAGTGCATAGAAGAAGCAGGTTACGCCATTTGGGAAATCGACGCCATATCGTCCCACGGACAAACCCTGATCCATCTGCCTGATTGCCATCATAGGGTATTGCCTATACCAGCTACACTTCAAATAGGGGATATATCGGTAATAGCTCAACTTACCGGCATACTTACTATAGGAGATTTTCGCCCTGCAGATATGGCCCAAGGAGGTCAAGGTGCTCCCCTCGTCCCTTATGCAGACTTTGTCATGTTTCGTCACGATGACTTAGGTAAGATCGTACAAAATATTGGAGGAATATCGAACTTAACTTATTTGCCTCCATCGTGCTCACTGGACGATGTGATCGCCTTCGATACCGGTCCCGGTAATATGGTTATAGATGCTACCATAAATCTTCTCACTAAAGGAAACTTATCCATGGACACTGACGGCGAAATCGCTAATTCAGGCACTGTGAACCGTGAGTTCCTTTCTCATCTTCTCTCTTCCGACTATTTCTACAAACCTCCTCCTAAATCCACAGGCCGCGAATTGTTTGGTATCCAATATACGCAAAGAATAATCGGAGAATATAAGGGATTCATTCAAAAACAAGGAGTAGTTTGGGACATAAAAGAGCATTTTAAGGACATTGTGGCTACAGTGTCGGAACTTACGGTCCAGACAATAGTTTACAGTTATAAAACGTGGGTCGCTCCTCGAGGGCCAATTGACCAGGTAATCTTAGGCGGGGGCGGCGCCTATAATTTATACCTAGTCCGGCGATTGAAGGAAGAATTAGAATCTATGGACCCAAATATACAGGTTTTGACCCACGAAGACATAGGAATCCCTAACACAGCCAAAGAGGCTTTGGCTTTTTGCATTTTGGGTAATGAGGTTATCGGCCTTAAGCCCAATAATGTACCATCTGCCACGGGAGCACAGAAACCTGTTATATTAGGCAAGGTCGCATTTCCCTAAAACATGTCATATAAATAAAACGCAAAAGAAGGTAGCGCAAATGAATGAGGATTTTCTTGGCCAATACGTGCAATTTCCTGAAGACCAACCCTTAATCAATGGATGTGGCTTACCTGAATCAGAAGACCTAATATCTCCTAAAAAAATCATAGAAAATTTAGATACAGTTTTCATGGGACGAAACATCTTCTATACTACCAGTACAATCTCGACCAATGAAGATGCCAAAATCCTCGCGCCCGGCGCCCAAGACGGTACCCTAGTTATAGCTGAAACTCAAACTGGCGGAAAAGGAAGGTTGGGGCGGCGCTGGGAATCTCCTTTGGGAGGCATATTTATGTCTCTAATATTAAAACCTCAAATCGATCCAGCTAAGACGCCAAGTTTGGCCATACCCGTAGGTTACTCCATAGCAAAAACTTTGGAGAAAGACTACAGTTTGCTTACTCAGGTTAAATGGCCGAACGATGTCTTAGTAAACGGCCGAAAAGTAGCAGGGATCTTGTGTGAAATGAAAGTGGGCGTAAACCGCATTTCATACGTGATTGTAGGAATTGGAGTCAATGCCAATATAGAACTTGCATCCATGCCTGAAGATGTACGATCCAAATCCGCTTCCCTCTGTGAAGAGGCTGGACAAGTCATAGTTAGAGAACACCTCATAGCGAACATACTCAATACCTTTGAGCCCGTGTATTTTCAATTCCTAGATAGCGGATTAGAACCTCTCCTTTCGGAAATAGAGCAAATTCTAGCTTATAAGGGGCACAAGGTTGTAGTGGAAAACACGGCACATGGTACCCACCAATCAGAAAGCGGTATACTCCAAGGGCTAGATAAGGACGGAAGATTGATCTTGAGCACATCTGAAGGTATCCAAAAGGCTTTTTCTGCAGGCGATGTGTCTCTCAGACAAGTGGTCGAGCCCAATATTGGTGAGTGCCTATGAGAACGCATATCTGGTCCCATAGGCACTACAAATCTGCTAAGCCAAAGATATCATAGTTCTGGCTCCACGATATGCTTCTAGATAATCCTCTCCAGTAAACTGAACAGTTACCGGATCTATCCTAACTGCTCCTGGCATTATTGCTGCACGATCAGCTTGCCCTGAGGTGTGGAATTGTACCTTTACCGTACATGGGGCCGGCGGAGTTAGCGGCTTGTACTCAGAAAGGTTTCTTAGAGCATGTGCCACTTTTTCCCTGATGAGTTCTTGAGCTTTTTCAGGGTGCAGGCATAAAGCCGCAAACTGGCTGCGTGGCTCCTTAACAGCAACCGTCTCCACATTGCCCAAAACTTCTATAGCTTCCGCAGTGACTTCAGAATCACCTGACACGAATACAACAGGCACTCCATAAAAACCCGCTACAAGGGCGTTCATGCCTGTTTCGCCCATTACCTTGTCCTCAACTACGTACTTTTCCACCTGTCCTGAATAGGTATGGTTCAGCACTCCCAATGAAGACGCTTTGGAATGATACCCTACAAAAATAACTGCATCGAAGTCGGGTCCTATTCCCTCCATCATTGACAAAGGCTTCGAAGAACCGCTAATAAGCTTGACTCTGGGGTCCAGCTCCTCGATTACAATGTTTCGCATGCCCCCATGGGAATCGTTCATAACCACCTCTTGGGCACCTGCGTCAAAAGCGCCTAGTGCGGCGGCATTAGCCTCTTTGGTCATGATCTTTCTAAACCGTTCGTAGCCATCTTTCCCATACTCTGTGTGATCCCAAGCAACTACCCCTGAAATACCCTCCATATCTACTGAAATAAATACTTTCATCCTTAATCACTCCAGACTTTTTGAATTTTGCTCACTGGCAAACAGATGTGACTTCTCTACCTAGGTATTTTTTCCCTGCTTTACATCTAAAATCGCGCATTTGACCTAGATTTGCATTCAAGATATAGCGGCTACATTAATAAACGTCAGACCCGGTTAGGAGGGGATAATCACAGTGAAAGGGACGCTTAGGTTCTAAACATCTACCTCGATAGTACCCGTACTGCTTTGGATAATCAGTTTGTCCTTCCGTATGCTGGCCTTTACTGAGTGCATAGCGTTCTCAGTTCGTATTCTTGTGCGTCCGAAGACAAAAGACGTATTCGGATACACTGTACCCGCAATAATGGTACCTGTTTCCGAAACCCTAAGTATGGTAGCTGCTGAACCCTGACTACCCGCAGCATTAACTTGGATCAACTCAGTAGCATATACCTTGCTTCCTCGGACCAGCCCTGGTGACCCCTGCACCTTTACCGCTCTACCTGCAGATATATCTGAGTACAAAACTCCTTGTCCAGTAACCACAACATCCCTTGAGGCGTTAACGGTTGAGTTTTGGATGTATGGTACTATTACGTCAGATTGTCCCGCTAATATCTCCGAGTCGACCCACGTCCTCACTATCGCCAAGTCTTCGCTTACTGCTCGGGTCCGTTCGAAAACAGTGCCGCTACCATCTGTTAACTTGTCCCTGGTCCGCAAAATTCCATCTCTAACTTCTTCAGGTAATGTGGAGAGGTCTTCTTTGTAGAAATCGGCTAGAACCATGATGAGTTCGCGAAAATAGTCGAACAACACTCCAGGGTCGCACAATCTGCGCACCTGTTCAGCGCTTACCTCGACGCCAAATTCCTCAATTAACCTACTAGCCTGTCTTTCGATTTCTAAGATCGTGTCTATACGCTCTTCTACAGATTCGAGCATGGTGTTCCACTTCTGTACCCATTGGACATCTTTACCGGCGGATATTTCAGACTTGAAAACATTTCCCAGTATTTTAATGGTCCCCCACGACTTTAGTTGAGCTCCTGTGACTGTTCCACCTATTTCCAGGGTGCTCTCACACTCGACTTTCGTGCCCTCGGCCACATTGCCAGTAATATGCACGCCCCCTGAAGCCTTAATGTTCCCTGAACTAAGGTCCACGTCCCCTCTGTGAAAAAATATCTCGTCGACTTCGATTATGCCCGAAGATTCGCTGTACTTAGGACAACCTGAAATAGTGGCAATGGCAAAAGTTATTCCTTCCTCTTCGTGGAGCCTTACACCTTTTCCGGCTCTAAATGGAGGGTCCTTGGGTTTCGCAGGAGGAATCGGTTTGCCGGTCACAGTCATGCCTGGAACACCTGTAACAGGCAATGTTTTCACTGCAATCACTTCGCCTGCTTTCACGTCAGGAATCCGAACTGATTCTCTAAAGTCTACCTGTAGTTCATCTATGGGTAGATCTATAACCTTTTCAAGGGGAACAACAAATTCTATCTTGCCATCTTTCCCGGGCACGCTTGGCCGCCCTTTAGCGATCAAAACCGGTTCAGTGGGTTTTTCCTCACATGCTCTTACACACGCCTCAACGTCTAAGCCAAATTCTATGCCCATTTTTTTGGCCGATTCAATGATCCCTTTCGGATCCAATTCTGCAGGTACAACATGGGATTCAACCTCGAGTCTAAGATAGTTAGAAGGAGGGCTGTCTTTTAGCTCATAGTAAACCCCATCGGTCACATCTAATATAAGATAAGCTTCAAGTCCATCGTTAGCTATTTGAATCTTATACGAATACACTGGATCCTTATTTAGGGGGATTACGGTTATCTCCGAAGATTCAAACACTTGCGCTTCACCGTCTACCACGTTCCCAGAGATAACAACCTCTACTCCATGTGTAGGCTTGATGGTAGCAGGTCTAGAGCCGGGGCTAGGATCTTTCACCTTTATCAAGCCTTGCTCAACCCATGCCAACCCCAGCGTCTCTCCGTCAAAACTCTGCTCCATTTAAGTTCCCCCGTTCTCATTAGTCTCACCTGTACGTTTAGGTCCACACGATAAAAGCAAATGAAAATCATCTTAAAAATAGGTAATCCTTTTCTTTATCTATCGGAATATATCCAAAGGAAATTAACTGTTATTTGCAAGACTATCGCCCAAATATGCAAAAGACGCGAAATAATAGATTGTCCCTTTCCTCATGTTGTGATAAACTGAACCTGCTCATCGGTGATGAGGAGTGATAAATATGTCAGAACAAGATCCGTACACGAGAAAACTTGTTACCACAAACTACTATGCAGACAAAACTATTGTATCAGCAAGAATTGTAGCGGTTCTCCGCGGGGAACTGGAAAATCGCAACCTCGAGCTTATCCCTCAACCATCTAGGGTCGTCAAACAAGGAGAAATCCACGAAATAATTGTCACCGACGAGGAATCTTCTCCCGGTGAAAACGTCCAACGGATAGCTTATGTAGGTTTCGTGGAATTCCTGAGCGGTGGGGTTTTGCTAAGTGAAGATTCGGTGTTTGCAGGAAACAGGTTTCTAGGAAGCATTGCCGGTTATGACATGGCTCACTTTCCGAACCACATTAACATCGTCATAAACGGCGAGCGGATCTCAGGCGAAGATTTAGGATTAACCGTCGGTACCCCCGTGTTTTTCACACCCAATAGGAACACGACGGCACACAACCAAAACTCTCACAAAACAAAGGAGGACTAATCTCATGTCTAGTTTCAAGTACAAGTTCCAAATGTATAAGCATTTGCAGCAAAACACCCAGAAAATCTATGAAGAAGCAAAACAAGTAGCAGACGAACTTGGCATCGGCGAGTTAAAGGGACAAATAGGCTTAACAGGAGCCATCTCCGGATGCCCTGCGCCAATGCGGAAAAATATAATCAACGCGATTGTAGAAGGGGAAAAGAAGGTAGTACCTCTGGTAAATCTAGTCGAGGAAATCAGGGAAATTGTTAAAGACGTGTACGGTGATGAATACGATGCATGCCCAGTAAGCACCTGCGAAGGTGGACTCTGGGTAACATTTGACACATTGTTCTCGCCACCACTTACTGGCCGTGGTGATAAATATCGCGCCAGATACATTGCCCCTTTGGAGAAACATATGCACCACCAGGCAGGTTACGGTAGACCGTTCCCAGCAAAGTACAAGGAGATTTTGGCAGATAGGGGCGCCACTGCAGGCGAATTGGGGTTCTCAGGCAAACGTCTGGACAACTTGGATGTAGTCATCGTGCCCTTAGAAGGCGCTAAATATCCAAATCACGGCATTAAATATCATCCAGTCCCGCTCCTTACTGAAGTAGACCCGGAGGCGTCGCTAGAGAGTATCGCAATTGTTGCAGAAACTCACGCACCCTACCTAACAGGATTTACTTCTCTCGGCTATGACACTCCTGGATATGGTTATGGAGAAAAAGATGCAGAAGGCACACCTGTCCTTCAAAAAGGCATTGGAGAACTAGCCAAAGAATTCAATGTTCCATATGTAGTCGACAACGCCTGGGGACTTCCCTTCATAGGGCATGACCCCCGCAAGACAGGGGCAGACGTGCTCATATACAGCATGGACAAGGCTACAGGTTCTGGAACTTCAGGCCTTATCATCGGTCGCGAGGATGTTATGGTACCTATAAGGCGGGCTCTCGGTATGCATGGAGACAGATATGGTACAACCGCTTCTTATGGAAAAGCTGCTTACGTAACCCTTGATCCGGGCAAAGAAGCACTTCTGACACAAGTTGCTGTACTTAAAGATTTGAGAGATAACCCTGAGATCTATACCAAGCAGGTCGACCAGCTTTATGAAATCGTTACGTCAGAGGTTGAAAAGGCTAACCCCAAACTTAAGCAAGGGTTAAAGATTAGCAAGTCGTACAACTCTTCGACTGTTGAGATCAACTACGAAGACACCTGGAAAGACCAAATGGGCTTCCCAATATTCTCAATTGAAGATATGTACGCAGGCTCCCATTTGCTACAAGTAGGATGCAGCCAGATGGGTATAATCGCAACTATCTCATATGATGCGAACATTTTCATCTCCCCTGGACAGGGTACTTGCGATGAGGAAGGAAACATCATTGAAGAAAAAATGAGACTAGCGATTAAGGGCCTTTTCGCGCTTATCGAGATTATCGGACGATATTCAGGCTTTTTGTCCTAACATTAGACTGTCTCAAATACCTAACATGTATGAGGAGCGGTTTGTTTCAGCAAACCGCTCCTCTCTATACTTCAACTGCTAATTGCGGCTTAGATAATCTATGCAAGCCCTAGCAAACACCGCCGAAGCAATGTGAAGCACATCTTCATCTACATCAAACTTGGGATGATGGTTGGGATACGCCGTACCTTTTTCCTTGTTTGCAGTGCCAATACCGATGAACGTCCCAGGCACCTTCTCCAAGTAATACGACATATCTTCTGCTCCCATTGTAGGCTCTTGAATATCCACTACTTTTTCCTGACCTACTATTGTGCGTGCAGATTCTTCTAAAAACTGTGTGATCTCCTCGTCGTTTATGACAGGTCTGTAGCCCAGATTATACTCCACATCTGCATCGGCTCTCATTGCCCTTGCTATCCCTACGGCGATCTCTTCAATTCGTCTAGGCAGAAACTGCTCAAGCCCCTTGTCAAAGTACCTAACAGTACCTCTGAGAACACACTTCTCAGGGATTATGTTGTGGGCTGAACCAGCCGCAACTTGTCCTACGGTCACCACGGCAGGTTCTACGGGCTTTGTTTCCCTCGAAACGATTGCCTGCATAGAAAGGATGATCTGTGCAGCGACCACTATTGGATCAACGCATTGCTCAGGGGTAGCACCATGTCCTCCTTTGCCTTTCACGGTAATGGTAAAAGAGTCAGATGCCGCCATAAAGGGCCCACACTTGAAACCAAACTGCCCTGATTCCAATGGCCAAAGCGTTCCTACATGACCAGCTATTATTGCGTCTACCTTTGGATCTTCTAAAGCGCCTTCTTCTATCATGACCCGCGCTCCCCCTGAACTTTCCTCACCCGGCTGAAATATAAAACGAACGTTTCCTTTTAAGTCTTTTTTCAACTGCGAGAGGATCATTGCAGCTCCTAATACTATGGCGGCATGAGCATCATGGCCGCATGCATGCATTCTACCTGGTATCTCTGAAGCAAAAGGAAGTCCTGTTTCTTCGGTTATCGGTAACCCATCGATGTCTGCTCTAATCGCCATGGTTTTGCCTTCGCATGCGCCTCTTAAAGTGCCAATTACGCCACATCCGGCGATACATCTAACTTCTATTCCCATATTCCTAAGCTCTTCTTCTATGAAAGCAGCGGTCCTTGGAGTATCCATTCCCAATTCCGGATATCGGTGAATTGCCCTGCGCCAACCTATGATTGCTGGTTCTATCTTCTCAGCAAGCCGCAAAACCTCGTCTTCTTTGTTTCGCACGCCTTCTAGTCCCCTCTCAAGTATATGCGCTTCTAGATTTCAGCATATCTCCGCTCGGCAACATTATCTAGCCACCGAATAAAAGCATAAGCAGATGCTAATATTATGGCTCCTGATACACAATAAATCCAAGAATAGGCGACTCCCCAGCGTATAAGGCTGTATACAATCCCGCCCAGTGCAGCTACGTACAGTAGACTCAATAACCAAGCCACCATGGTTCCAAAGTTCCCCTTCATTGCCTGCTGTGGATCGGTCCAATCCAGTTTAGCGAAGGATACGTCGTATAGCAAACAGATAGCGTTTACAGGAACTGAGACTAACACGCCGAGGAACAAGAGGATTAGGATCCGAAAAACATCAAGTTTAAGAGCTATAACTCCAATGACAACTAGTATAAGAAGCTGAATGCATGAAAACAGAATGCTGTAAACAAGCTTGGCTCTAACTTGAATTACAGGTGATACAGGGATTATTTTGCTAATCCAAAATGTTTGTCCCTCCCTGGAAACTGCCGATGACGAAATCTGACTCATCGCAGTTATTGCCCCATGTATTCCGACTAATATAAGCAAAGCTATGTCTAGTACTCCAGGGATGCCAGTTATTGCGGCTAAAGACTCCCCTAAATCTCCTCCGCCGCCTATATAGCCGAAAACCAATATTATGGGTAGTATCATAAGATTCATAAGAGCGGTCATAAGATAAGTCGGATTTCGTACAAGAAGTCTATGTTCCTTTACAAGCATGGCTTCGAAGGCACTCTTTGCCTTTGGCCACGCTAATTCCCCCTCTTGTTGTTCTACCGTTACCCGTTCTTTTTTCTTGACCGATACTGTTCCCGTAGTTGCGCCTTCAAAGAACCACCTCTGGGAAAACGATACAACCAAGACAAGGACACCTATAGATACCCCTGCATAGAGCAAAAAGCCTAGTACCTTTTGGCTCAAAGATGTACCAGTAAGCGCCCAAGCGCCCCACTTAAGGATGGGATAGAACTTGCTTGCAGCTGCGACAAGCCCGTTATTTTCCATAAGCAATTGAACAAACTGTTCAGGGCCGTATTGAGTCATATTGATGTTCAAATAGTTAAATACCATAATGAACGCAAAAACGACCAGACCCGATAGCACCCGAATCCAATCTTTCTTGGGCGAACGGGCCGTGAACTTCATGAGAATCGCTATGATAAGCACAGAAATTGCTATTGGTATACAAGGGATCAAAAGCAGGGTGAAAACACCAGGAACCCAATAGGACATATCTTTCAGATGAATCCCTAAGCTAAGAAAGAATGGGCCCGCAAACATGATAACCCCTAGCAGTTCAGTAAAGTATGCTACCGATATCTTAGACGCCATTATTTGCCATGGAGGTAGAGGCAGAGCCCTGAGAGTTTCTAGGTCGCTGCTATCGTATAAAGCTGACATCAGTTGGCTGAAGCCAAAAAAGATCACCATTACCTGTCCAGACATAATTGCTAAAATCACTACGAATCCCGGCTGTCCCATACCGACGAACGCCTCAGACAACACGTTAGAAAATTTAAATAAAACTCCCATAAAAGGAATTAGGGCCAATGCCAACAAACCGAAATAAAGATATAATACTACTTTCTTCTTTGAACCTAGCCCCATTCTTTCTGCTGTTCCAGATAGGCTATAACTCACCTTGAACTGAAGTTTCAACAAAGAAGAGAATGGCTTTCTGGCTCTCGGAAAGTTTAGGCTTTCTGAACTGTTAGACATCTCTTTGCCCCCTCTTTAATGTTTCCAGTGTAGAGACCTTCATGGTTACCTTGCCAAAGAAGCCAATTGCTCTTCTGGAAGCTGGGCTTCGGTAATAAGCAAGAAAATCTCTTCCAAAGATTTATCACCTTCCTGAGCAAAAAGATGTTTCATTTCTTCAACTGTATTCACAGTGAGGAGTTTACCTTTGTGAATAATACCTACTCTATCGCAAAGCCTCTCAGCGACTTCCAAAACGTGGGTTGAAAAAAATACGGAGCCTCCTTGTTCCGTATGGGAACGCATCATTTCTTTGAGCATGAAAGAAGACCTTGGGTCTAGGCCAACCATTGGCTCGTCCAAGATCCAAATCTTGGGTCGGTGCATAAGAGAACCTATAACCGCTATCTTCTGACGCATACCTCGAGAATATGTGCCGATTGGTTCGTTGACCGCTTGGAGCATCTCAAAGGTCTCGAGAAGTTCCAATGCGCGCAACCTTCTTTCCTCGTAGGGCACTCCATAAACATCACACAAGAAACTCAAGTATTCAAGGCCCGTTATTTTCTCCCAAAGTTGAGCTTCGTCAGGGACGTATCCTAACCGTCTTTTCGCTTCTATAGGCTGCTCAAGTGCATCAATTCCATCAACTTCGATGGAACCTTCGTCGGGAGTTAGGATCCCAACTATCATCTTGATGGTAGTGCTTTTCCCGGCTCCATTTGGCCCTAAGAATCCGAATATCTCACCTGGTTGCACCTGTAAATCCAAACCGTCTACCGCTCTTACACCGCTTCCGTACGTTTTGGATACTCCTTCTAATCTAAGCAACAAACGTACCTCCTCTGCCATGCGGCACTATCAGCCTTACTATTTCACTTCGTTACCTTGCTTCGTTATTCAATTACGACTGTATTTCGTTATGGTCTGCCACTTTTACCGGGTACCTTCATCGTGGAAACCTAGAGCTCGCGGCATTGCACCATGATACGCATGAGCCATTTCCGCGTAAGAAACATCTATCACCTTCGCTTCCCCGCACCTTACGCACATATCTAAAGTAAACCTGTCTGGTACAACCTCTCCTACTACTGTAAATGGCACACCCTTGACGTTACACAACTCAGAAATCGCATCTTCGCATTTTACATCAAAGCTAACTACTACCAAAGGATTGCATTCGCCAAAAAGTACCGAATCAATACGGTGACGGGTATCTAACATCCATCTCATGGGCTCAACGTTTATCTTCGCTCCTTTTGCACCTTCTGCGCCAAAAATGCAAGACAACGCTATAGCAGTACCAAATCCACCTAAGGACCCAGGCTGGGCAGAACTCAGTAAACCCTTTTGTGAGCAATCAATAAGCACGTCAATTATTGCCTTTGCAAGGTTAAGGTCTGGATATCTCACGTTACCCGCTACAACTCCGTGTATCCTCTCAAGATACTCTGAACCGCAGATAGAGTCTTCGTCACCTGAAAGTTTACCAATCAACCCAATTTTATGTCCGGGCTGTTTAAAGCCAGGAGAAATTGCTTTATCAACATGACTAATCACGCCCACAGCGCCTATGGTAGGCGTAGGATATACAGAAACGCCCCCGGTTTCATTGTACAAACTGACGTTTCCTCCTGTTACCGGTACTCCCAGCTCGCTACATGCTTCTGCCATTCCTTCAACAGACTCTTTTAGCTGCCAGAATATCTCCGGGTTCTCGGGATTACCAAAGTTTAGGCAGTTGCTTATCCCAAGAGGAACAGCGCCTGTAGCTGCCACTTTGCACAAAACATCCCAAACTGCCCATTGAGTACCTGCTCTAGGATCAAGATAAACTAGCCTGCCATTTACACCTGTAACCACTGAAAGCCCTTTGTCTGTGCCCGACACTTGCCAAACTGGCCCCGCTTCCTCCAGTTTCAGAGATTTGGGATTCAAATTGTGGAAAGCCTGGTCTGTCTCTAATTCCTGAGAGGTTTCTTGAGAACAAGTGAGCAAGACATCTTTTGAGACGATATTGGGCGATTCGAGGAGCCGAAGCAAAATCTGGTTAATTTCATCCAAGGAAGGCACAGGAATCGATTTGGCCGAAAACTCCCTGGTTTCTAAAAGATATGTGGGCTCACGATATTCAGGATCATATAACGGAGCATCGGTTAGAATCTCAGCTGGAACTTGCGCTACCTTCTCTCCGTTTTCAGTAACCTCCAAATTACCTGTATCGGTCACCACGCCTATTTCACTAGCTTGGATGCCCCATTTATCTGCAATGCGCTTCACCATTTCTACCTTGCCTCGTTCAACGATTAGGAGCATTCGTTCTTGAGTCTCAGATAAAAGTATTTCATAAGGGGTCATCCCTTCTTCTCTAACTGGCACCTTTGTAATTTCAATTGAGATACCAGTTCCAGCCCTTGCAGCCGTTTCTGCTGCAGAAGACGCTATTCCAGCTGCCCCCATGTCTTGTATCCCCACGATTGCTCCGCTCAGCATCATTTCGAGGCAAGCTTCGATAAGCCGTCTCTCTACTTCCGGATCGCCTTCAACCGTAGGCGGTTTGGTTTCCAGAGCCTCAGCGATTTCTTCTGAAGCAAAGGTGCATCCGTGTATACCATCTCGTCCGGTAGGATTGCCTGCAATCATCACAATATTACCTATACCTGCAGCTTGACCTCTGTGAATATGAGAAACCTTCATAAGCCCTACGCACATAACATTGCACAAAGGGTTTTGGCTATAGGGTTCTGCAAAGAACGCATCTAACCATAGGGCTGGAATACCCAGTGTCCTGAGATAATCCATCATACCAGCCGATACTTGCGAACACAAAAACCTGTTCCTTTCGCTAGAAAGAGGACCGAATCTCACGGTACCCGCAACGCCTGCAGGCCGAGCTCCCATGGCCAGCACATCTCTTACGATGCCGCCTACCCCTGTGGCTGCACCATGATACGGTTCAACTGCGCATGGATGATTGTGGGACTCGATTTTGAACGCCGCAGCTAGTCCGTCACCGATGTCAACTACGCCAGCGTTTTCCCCTGGGCCTACCAGTACGTAAGGTCCCTCTGTCGGCAGGGTTTTTAATAGGTTTTTTGAATGTTTGTAGCCACAGTGCTCAGACCACAGAACTGAAAACAATCCCAGTTCTGTGTAATTAGGTTCTCTACCCAACTTTTCCACAATGAGCTTGTACTCATCGTCTCTAAGCCCCATCTGTCTCCACACTTCGGGAGTTACGACTTCTGAATTCTTGTACTTATCAGTCATAAAAAGCACCTCAATCCCTGAACTAGTTTATCTTTTAACGCGTAATTCTATACGAGGCCAATTCTTTTAAAGATGTAATCTACATTTGAAAGGGTATCTGTTACGTCAAAACACGATTCAAGTTCCTCAGAACTACACAACTTCAAAAACTCAGGATCTTTCGTCACTCTTTCTTTGAACGTAGGCGGTCCTTCCCACGCGGCCATCGCATGAGATTGGACCTTTTCGTATGCCTCTTCTCGGGTCAGCCCTTTTGAAACTAGTTTCAAAAGCACCTCTTCGGAAAAAATCAAACCCCCTGTGAGGTTCAGATTAGCAAGCATCCTATCAGGATACACTTTTAACCCTTTGAGAATTCCCGTCATGCGATTTAGCATGTAGTTCATGAGCGTTATAGAATCGGGTATTATTATGCGCTCTACTGATGAATTGGATATGTCCCTTTGATCCCACAAATTAATATTCTCTAGTGCCGCTAGGGCATAACTTCTCATGAGCCTAGACATGCCACATATCTGTTCTAGCCCCACGGGATTCTTTTTGTGGGGCATGGCAGAAGACCCTTTTTGCCCCGACACAAAAGGTTCCTCCACCTCTCTTATTTCAGTTCTCGCACAAGTCCTTAGGTCAGTTGCCATCTTCTCTAGAGTTCCTGCCACAATAGCTAGATTTGAAAGTGCAAAGGCATGTCTATCTCTTTGGATTATCTGGTTAGATATGGGGGCAAGCTCTAACCCTAGTTTTTCACAAACGTATTTCTCTACAAAAGGATCCACGTGGGCATACGTTCCCACAGCACCGGACATCTTGCCAACTGATATTTGGGAAATCGCATCTTGAATCCGCTGGCGGTTTCTTTTCATCTCTTCGTACCAAAGTGCAATTACAAGTCCGAAAGTTGTGGGTTCTGCATGCACTCCGTGAGTCCTGGCTACCATAGGTGTATCTTTGTATTCCAGGGACATAGCACCCAAGACATCTAGCAGTTCGTCTATGTCATTTAAGACTATGCTTAGGGACTCTTTCATAAGTGAAGAAAGGGCTGTATCTACCACGTCATAGGATGTGAGTCCGTAGTGGATATACTTCCCTTCTTCCCCAACTGTTTCTGCTACCTGGGTCACAAAAGCAATTACATCGTGACGCACTTCGGCCTCTATTTCCTGAATTCTTTCAGGGTCGACTTTGGCTCTTTGTCTGACTATTTGAGCAGTACCAGAAGGTACCTTACTTAGAATCTCCCACGCTTCAAGGGCAAGTATTTCAATTTCAAGCCATCGTTGGAACTTGTTCTCCTCGCTCCAAATGCGTGCCATCTCCGGTCTGGTATATCGGGCAATCATAGAAAATCCTCACCTTTCTGAAGCAAATACCCCCGTCCCCTTTGCTTCTTTTGCTTCATTCCCACTCGATGGTAGCCGGGGGTTTGGATGTTATGTCGTAAACTACCCTGTTTACTTGCTCTACTTCGTCAATGATTTTGGTAGCTATAGAGTCTAACAAGTCGTAGGGGATGGGGGCCCACTGGGCTGTCATGGCATCTGATGAGATCACCGCTCTTATGCCAATCATGTAACCGTAGGTGCGACTTCCGTCTCGTACTCCCACAGTTTTCACATCGGGCAAAACGCAAAAACACTGCCATAACTTATCGTACCATCCTGCGTGTTTAATCTCCTGGTCAAGCACGTGCTGGGCCCTACGCACAATCTCTAATTTTTCACGAGTCACTTCTCCCAAGACTCGAACTGCTAACCCAGGACCAGGGAAAGCGTGCCTGAATAGAAGATCTTTCGGCACCCCTAGACACTCACCTACTATCTTCACTTCATCTTTGTACAAATCCCTTAAAGGCTCTACTAGTTCAAATTGGATGTCCTCAGGCAACCCACCTACGTTATGATGGGTCTTCACCAGGTGCCCGCTTTTTTCATCTCCCTGTCGTCCTGATTCGATTACATCAGGGTATATAGTTCCCTGAACCAAAAAGCTGACATCTTTATACTTTCTCGCTTCATCCTCGAAAACCCTGATAAATTCTTCGCCTATAATCTTTCTTTTTAATTCAGGATCGGTTACACCTGAAAGTTTGCTTAGAAATCGGTCTTGGGCGTTAACTACCGAAACATCTATACCTAATTCTCGCAAGGGCTCCACAACCGACTCGACTTCTCTGTGGCGCAATAATCCATGGTCTACCATGATTGGGTGTAGCCTGTTTCCTATGGCCCTATGAACTAGTACTGCGGCTACAGTCGAGTCAACGCCCCCTGAAACTCCGACTATCGCTGAGGAATCACCGATAATTTCCCTTATCTCGGAAATTGAAGATTCAATGAAACTATCTGCATCATCTTTTTGGGTTATTCTTCTCCTGCCATCTGGCAACATTGTCACCTCTCACAAAAAACTTCTTCTGCCTTCTGCTCCAAATAAAATCTATCACCGGGCGAAACTAGTAACAAGACAAACTGCCCGAAACTCAATCCTTTATTAGGGCTTGAAGTGCTTTCAGGGCTTCTTGGTACTCTTTTTCCAATGCAGCCTTTTCTACAGGATCCAGTGTTCCATACAGTTTAGATACAATTTCTGCAATCTTCAATCTAGCGGCCAGCTCCTGTGCTTTCAGATCTTCTCCTGTCCTATCGTACGTAGCCTTTTGCCCTTTATCATCAGTCTTATCCCGAGAAAGTCGCCAAGTCTGAAACTCTTGATAAGTCCCCTTGTAAGTTTCCAAAGTCCTGTCTTCAAGATACCATATGGAAGAAGAAAGTCTGTTTGCCAAGAAGCGATCATGGGTAGATACGATTACCGCCCCAGGAAATGAGTCTAGAGCCTCCTCGACTCCCTCCCTAGCTATCAAATCCAAATGATTGGTAGGCTCGTCCAAAAGCAAAAGATCATACG
>DGFF01000140.1:26208-26957 GCA_002391545.1 Candidatus Fermentithermobacillaceae bacterium UBA3907
AAAGGCAGAATCTGTTTTTCACCTGATATGCCCAAATACCCTAAAATATTCCTAGCATCGGAGACTGTCCGACCCGTCTTTTTTGACACGTTTTCGGCAGCGCTACAGACACCATCAAGCCCTTCTAACATCTGAGACAAATAACCGATTTGGATGTTTGGGTTCACATATAGGGTACCGGAAGTTGGTGTTAATTCGCCTGCAAACAGCCTTATCAACGTGGTTTTCCCGCTACCATTGGGACCTAGGAGGGCAATCTTCTCGCCAGGAGACACACGAAAATCGGCGTTTTGGAAAATATAGGGGGAGTCAGATTCATACTTGAAGGACAGTTTTTCTCCCCTTAGGATGGTCTTGGTTCGATAAGAACGGTCTTCGAGATTTACAGATATAGGCTTCTTAGCAACCGGTTTTTGAGGCTTTTCCTCCATTAGATTCTCTATTCTCCGTTCTTTGGCTTTGAACTGCTTTGCATGCTTTTTACTTCGTCTCCTAAGATAGTCATTCTGACCGGCGTCTTTATGAGCTTTATCGTACCACTGGCGCCTGTCTCTCACTTCTTTGACTAGGTTTTCTACCTCCCGTTGCCACTTGGCATGCTCTTTTTCCTGGTAAGCCAGTTCCGCCTTTCTCATTCGCATATAGGACGAATAGTTGCCAGAGTACTCTTTAAGACAATGTCCCTCTACAAGCCATATCTTCTTGGACACCGAATCCAAAAAGTAACGATCGTGGGATGAAACCAAAAC
>DGFF01000140.1:27226-60026 GCA_002391545.1 Candidatus Fermentithermobacillaceae bacterium UBA3907
GACCCTAGTCTTTTCGCCTCCGCTGAGGAAAGAAGAACTACGTTCCCACAGTTCCCTAGAGACGCCAAATCTACCTAGTTGGCTTGCATTTCCTATACCTATAACATCCAAAGGTGTGCTTCCATCCTCCCAGGGAAACGTCTGAGGCACGTAACCTATTCTAGGCTGTTTGCTCCAAACCAGGTTCCCCTTCTCGGGCGTGATTTCTCCAATGATCACTTTCAAAAGAGTAGACTTGCCAGAACCATTGGGGCCAATAATACCTATGCGGTCACCTTCTGAAACTACGCACGACACTTGGTCAAGCACGTATGTCCCTTTATATGAAACGGAGATGTCGTTAAGTCGTAGTAAGCTCAATTCAGATCCCTCCCGAAACGTCACTAGTAAACCTATAGCCGTCTACCACCGAAAACGCAGTGAGTAGACGAGTCTTTAAATGAGTATGGTCCGGTTTCAACTAGCGATTGTTCATGTTTTCGGAAGCGATCCTCCTTTTGAAGTGTATGACTATCCTAGCATGCTATAGCTTGCTTATCAAGGATATTTGAATACGCCCTATACAAGACTATGCTAGATTCCTTATGCGAGTACCCAATATTCAACTACGTAGTGCTTGGTTAAGCAACAAGAGGAGAATAACCCACCGGCAACGAAAGATCACACAGTCGAAGTAGTACAAAGGTGTTTCGCCTGCACTACTGTCTGTGCTTTTGATCATCAGCACAGACGGCAAACTGAGGAACAGATAGCATTAGGAGGTAACGATCTGAATGAAAAAGATCGTATATTTCATATTATTGTTAGTTTTTACTTTTTCCCTGATCGGTTGCTCTACCATACGCAATGACAAAAACGTTGCGGAAGATATGTCCAGTGATGATAACATAGTGATCGCCGTTATCAATGATTGTGACGATGATCTTTACTACATTCACTGTGAATACTACTTGAGCAATACGCCTATCGGTGGATGGAGGGTAGCCATCCTAGAGGGAATCCCTTTCGCCATGTCGGAAATTATCGTGCACGACCTAATAGCTGAAGACTTCCCGGAAAAGTCAGACCTGTCTACGATGAGAGTCGAATTTTTTTGCAGGTCTCAAAAATGATCAGGAATTCCCAGCGGGTGAGCCTATTGAAATCCATGCCGAGTTCGGAAACATATACTACTTCTCGCTTTCAGGGAGCAAATCTGCAGGTTTTGAAGTAACAAGCATAGAGAAACCATAGCTTGAACGTGCCTCTAAGAAAAGGATTATGGCGATAAGATGCAGAACAATTCTTAGTGTTACTAACCATTTTGCGAAACCAAAAAACAGTTGCGCAAATCATATTAGGAGGGTGATATCTTGGACGTTTTAGAGGCAATTAAAGGAAGGCGTTCTATAAGGCAATACAAAGACCAGCCAATTCCCGAGGAAGCGCTATCTACTATACTTGAAGCTGCAAGATTGGCTCCTTCAGCGGGAAACAGACAAGAGTATAAATTCGTTGTGGTACAAGATGAAAAACTACGAAAAGATTTGGTGCCCGCCTGCAACAACCAGGCTTTTGTAGGTCAGGCTCCAGTTGTAATAGTAGGATGCGCTCTCAATCCAAAACGAAGATATGCATTCGTAGACGTTGCAATAGCTATGGATCACATGACTTTAGTTGCACACTCCTTGGGGCTCGGAACCTGCTGGATCGGCGCTTTTTCCGAGGATAAAGTAAAGGAACTTCTCGGCATTCCAGAAGAAGTCAGCGTGGTATGTCTACTGCCCGTTGGATATCCTGCCAAAGAAGGTGTCATGAGAAATAGAAAGAACGCCGAAGAGCTCTTTTCTTACGATAAGTGGTAGGGAGTCATGAATTCAAATGGCCACTGAAACGTTCCAGTGGCCATTTCATTATCTCACTTTCACTCTAGCTAAGGTGAAAGTGGAAATTGGCTTATGAGCGGAATAGAAAAAATAGATTGAGGAGGTGTCCCCATTGTCTACCAAGGAAGATCTCAAAAAGAAGGCCATGGATGCAATAGACCAACTAGAAGAAACCCTTATATCTATCAGCGACCAAATGTACCATGAACCAGAACTAGGACATCAAGAATTCAAATCGTCCAGGCTTTTGACAGATTTCCTTGAGAAGCACGGGTTTGAAGTAGAAACTGGAATATGCGGCATGCCCACTAGTTTTAGGGCTACTATGCGAGGAAAAGCACATGGTCCAACTGTAGCGATACTTGCCGAATATGATGCGCTTCCAGGTATAGGACATGGTTGTGGCCATAACATCATTGGCACTGCAGCCGTTGGAGCAGGAGCAGCTCTTGCATCGGTGATAGATGAAATCCCAGGCACCATCCTTATTCTAGGAACACCTGCGGAAGAAGGTGCCGTGGACAATGCAGGCGGCAAAGCCATTATGGTAGAATGCGGCGTTTTCGATAACGTAGATGCCGCCATGATGATCCACCCCTCTCAGGTCGACATGGTCATGGTGTCCTCAAATGCGAGAGTGGCTTTAGAAATCAGTTTCTACGGGAAAAGCGCACACGCGGCAGGGGCTCCATATGAAGGCATAAATGCTCTTGACGCTGCCATTCTCACCTTCAATGGATGGAACGCATTGAGGCAACACCTAAAAGAAGATGCAAGGATCCATGGCGTTATAACTAAAGGTGGAGAAGCGCCCAACATAATACCTGATTACGCAGAAATAAGGATGTACGTAAGGGCTAAAGAGATGGACTACCTAAAAGAAATAGAAGAAAAAGTGCGAAACTGCGCTAAAGGAGCCGCTTTGGCCACAGGAGCCGATGTCAAGTTCAAATATACTGCAAAACCTTACGCTAACATGGTAACCAACAGGACACTGGCAAACGTTTTTGCTCGAAATCTCGAATCCCTAGGTAGGAAGGTATTAGACCCTGGCGAGACATCTGGGGCTGGATCCACAGATATGGGTAATGTAAGCCAAGTTGTACCTTCCATACACGCATATATGGGGATTTGCCAACCTGGGACTGCAACCAGTCATTCAAGAGAATTTGCAGAAGCCACTGTATCTCCCATGGGTCACAAAGCTATCCTCGATGGAGCCAAAGCGTTAGCAGCTACAACCATAGATGTGCTATGCACTCCTGACCTGTTGGACGCTATAAAAGAAGAGTTCTCTACGAGCAAACAAAATTGACATTTTGTCTTCATAGTCGACTTCAAATTGCCGGTTTCTTAATAGCCGGCAATTTTTCTTGTGTCTCTACATTTATAACCTCATTTATACGATGTTAGACTATGTAGGTAGTTTCCAAAACTGGGGGCATGCATGAATGAGGGTTGCAAAATTACAAGATGGACTAGAAGGAACAGAACTTGCTCTTCCAATACATAGTGACGATGGACGCCTGCTGCTAGCTGCTGGAACTAAACTCAATAAAAGGCTTATAAGGCTCTTACAATCACACGGCTACACACGAGTGGCCATAAATGATCCAATATCCAATAATATAGATCTAGACGATGCCATAACCTTTGAAACCAGACTGCAGGCAGAAAAAGCTCTTGGCAATGCAGTAGATAAACTTGTCAGGGGATATAGTCCAGACATGTATGAAATTGCCGATGCAGTTGACGCCATCATGTTCGACTTGAAGCGGAAATCCAAAGTCTCGATGGGTATATATTCCATACACTCGTTTGATGAAAGCACGTTTACCCATAGCATCAATGTCTGCGTTTTAAGTCTTGCAATCGCAGGGGCTTTAGACTGGCCTACTTCAAAAATGCGCGAACTTGGCACAGGTGCCATGTTGCATGATGTGGGCAAAATCTTGATGCCATTACCAATACTTAACAAGCCAGGCAAACTTACCAATGAAGAATATGAGCTCATAAAGACCCATGCCGAAAAAGGCTGGCAATTGCTCTTAGATTGTTTTGAGGTTAGTCCTTACGCGTCTAAAAGCGCCCTCGAGCATCACGAGCGGCTAGATGGCTCAGGCTACCCTAGAAACTTAACTTCATCAGAAATATCGGATCTAGGCAAAATTACTGCAGTTGCCGATGTTTATGAGGCAATGACTGCTGACCGGCCACACCGAAAGGCTATTTTCCCTGAGTTAGTTTACGCTCATATGTCTGAGGGAAAAGACACCCAATTTGATGGCACTTTGGTTGATACGCTTTTCTCCACAGTTGCGTTGTTTCCAAATGGAACCATCCTATCTTTCGAAGGTGACTATGTAGGCGTAGTAACCAAACAAGACAGCCGCTCTTCCTTTCGTCCCTACGTGAGGATAATAGAAGGGCCTGGTATAGTAAAACCTGTGGAGATATCGCTCTATGAAGAACCAGACATGAAGATCAAACTGATCCTCGATGACTATTCTCCTGAAAGTCGAGAGAGAATCAGCAAAGCATTTGGAGGTGAAGCCACAGACTCCCCGCGCTAAAGTCATGTTATTATCCGGTTTATACTGATATTTACCTGCATTAACTCGGACTATGTTGCGTGTTCTACCTGCTAGTTATACACTTGCTAATAAGGGATAGAATACTTTTGAGTTTATCTCTTTCTCCGTTACCAGGAGGTGAACATCTTGGATCTAGAATTTGATGTAGGAAAATCCCTTGTGCCCAAAACCGGTGAAACAATTTCAGGAGACACAATTGAAGTTTACGACACTGGGTCTTCTACTACCGTTATTCTAGCCGACGGATTAGGAAGTGGAGTTATCGCCAATGTCATTTCTTCTCTCACAGCAAAATCGGCTGTAGACATGCTAGACCAAGGAATTGATCTAGACAGGATTGCAGAAATCCTCGCGAAAAGCCTGCCAGATGTGGCCAATAATACAGACGTAGGATACTCTACATTCACTATAGTCCAGGTGCTTCCAGATGGCACTTGTTCTATCATCGAATATAATAACCCCAGAACCGTAATTGTCGAGAATGATGTAATTACAGAAATCCCTCGACAAACCTTTAATGTTTCGGGAAAACAGATACACAAATGTCACTTTCAAATACAGGAAGGAAGTTGGATTATACTCGTTTCTGACGGGGTAATCAATGCAGGCGTTGGGGTCCTGTGGAACCACGGATGGGGCCAGGAAAGGCTCGAAAGCTACATTTCTAGGGTAATACACAAATTCAATGCTGCCGAAGACCTGTGTCGCGACCTATGCGATGTGTGTCAAACCCTTTATTCTGAGAAAATTTCGGATGATGTTTCAATAGCTGCAATCCTAAGCCGCAAAACACAGGTATAGAAGCCTAGTATCGGCCCAGTTAAAAAAAGGAAACAGCAAAACCTATAGCTGTTTCCTCAGAAAGTCCTAAGAACCTTTGAGTCTTTATCTCTACTTTATAACTCCCAGTTCTTTACCTACTTCCACAAATTTCTCTACGCCGTAATCAAGATCGTCTTTTTCATGGGCCGCAGATATCATACATCGTATGCGAGCTTTCCCTCTAGGTACAGTAGGATAGCTGATAGACTGGGCAAAAACGTTCTTCTCAAAAAGACGCTTGGAAAACTCAGAAGCAAGTTTCGCATCCCCAAGCATTATAGGGGTTATAGGTGTCTCACTGTGCCCAGTATCAAAACCAGCCGCCTTCATTTCCGCTTTGAAATAATCTGCATTGCTCCAAAGTTTCTTAACTAGTTCATCGCTTTCGAGAAGAACATCAACGGCAGCAATAGCCGCACCAGTCTCAGCAGGAGGCAGCCCAGTGCTAAACAAAAAGGGACGTCCTCTTTGTTTCAGAAACTCAATGAGGATCTCTGGACCTGTCACGAATCCGCCTGCTACACCAAATGCTTTGGACAAAGTACCCACTTCTATGTCTACCTTGCCCTCAAGTTTAAAGTGATTGACAATTCCCCTTCCGCTTTCTCCTAAGACGCCTTCTCCATGAGCATCGTCCACCATAACAATGGCGCCAAATTCATCAGCAACTTCCACTATCTGCGGTAGAGGAGCAATGTCACCATCCATGCTGAAAACTCCATCGGTTATTATCAGCATTCTTCTGGCTCTATCTTTGTTCTCCACAATCTTATCCCTAAGATCTTTCACATCGTTATGAGCGTACCTTACCACCTCAGCCTTGGACAATCTACAGCCATCTATAATACTAGCGTGATTTAGCTCATCTGAAAAAATTAAATCCTCCTGTCCTGTTATAGCAGGAATAACAGCCAGGTTGGCGGTAAACCCTGCTTGGAACACAATACACGCAGGAGCGTGTTTAAACTCTGCCAATTTTTTCTCCAATTCCAAATTGATCTTCTGCGTGCCTGCAATAGTTCTAACTGCTCCAGGTCCTACACCGTATTCATCTATAGCCTTTTTCGCCGCTTCTTTAAGCCTAGGGTGATCTGCAAAACCTAGATAGTTATTGGAACATAGGTTCAACACTTTCTTACCATCTGCAACGAACCAAGCACCCTGTGGACTTTCTATGGTCCTGATCACATTGTATAGCCCTTGCTCATGCAAGGCTTTGATTTCTTCTTCAAGAAAAGCAAACTTTGACATTGTTTGACCCCCTTATTTTGAATTTCCTTTTTGATGCTGTCTACGTCCTCATGATCACTCCTTTCTCTGAGGCATGATTTTAGATGATCTGCCAATCCTTCTAAGTATGGTTCGCATCAGAGAATTCAGGTCACAATCAGTAATAAAGTTCTACACAGACATCTGAATTCCTCTATGCAAACCTGCCCCTCCCTGCGACTCTCCAAACGTTTGTGACCACACCATTTCTGGTCGCATACAGAACATCGTGAAGATTACATGTAGTACAACAGTGAGAGGGGATTAAGTGTACTTTACTACCAAGGCCCAACTTGAAACCCGCTGAACCGTACAATTCATCCAAGTTCCCGAGGTACTCTTCTGCCTCCCTTAAAGTATCTGGGCGAGAAACTAAAGTTATGAACTCCTCTGACATGTTTGTAGCTTCTAGATTCAGAGAAGGTAGAGTCAAGGGCAAACCAAATTCCTGACTCATAGATTTTGTTCCTGCATCGCAAATATATATATCTTTCTCGGGATGACTTACTATGGAAGTTAAAACAGTCAAAGATTGCTCGAATTCTACACCTTCAACATTGGCGTATCTAGCATCCATGAAGATGTATGAACCTGGTTGAATATCAGTGATTCCCCTTTGTTCTCCTGCTAACAGATATGTTCCTGTACCACCAGAGCTCACAATCTTAGGAGAAAACCCTGCGTTACTAAGTTCATCCTTGTATTCGAGTAGTCTGTCATATGCAATAGATGAGACTTTCTTCCGCTCTTCCAAGGACTCGATAAAAACACAATGCCCTTCGTAGCCCATAATACCTTCGTAAGTTACCCCAGGAAGACGAGACGCAAGCCTGGCAAGTTCAAGCGCTTCTTCGACAGTTCGAACTCCCGCTCGTCTATGACCGATGTCTACCTCGAGCACAATTCCTATCTCTACTCCGCTTTTATGTGCATGATCAGAGATATCAATTAGGTTTTCTTCAGAATCTACTGCAATCTTAAGATCAGTCTTCCTAGTCAAGGCAACTGCTCTTAGGATCTTTCCCTCACTTACAACCCTGTTGGTTATTAAGATATCAAAAACACCGCCATCAGCTAATATCTCAGCTTCACCTATAGTAGCACATGTGATTCCAACCGCACCCCTTTGCATCTGCATACTAGCTATAGCAGGAGTCTTATGGGTTTTTGCGTGGGGCCTCAATCCTTTATCATTTTTTGACAGAAATCGCATCATTTTATCCATATTGCGCTGCATTGCATCTAGATCCACTATCAGAGCAGGGGTTTCGATTTCGTCAACTGGCTTACCGACAAAAGTTTCAAGACTCCTTTTTTCTCCTTCAGTAAGCACTGCACTTCCTCCAATCTCGCTCGTACTAATTCCTCTGACCATCCGTAAATCACGTATAAAACACAACCACATCCCCATCGTGAAGAACATGGTCTCTTGGAACCATCTGCCCGTCAAACACTCCCTTTCCCCAAACCCTAGCATATCGCAGATTCTCAGCGATTTCCTTATGTATAGCTTCAGCCGCTTCGAGTACTGTAGACCCCTTATTCAATATAAAAGGTTCGTGAAAGTCGGGCTTCTTGCCTGGTGGATGAGTATAAACCCGAATTTTCCCCAAAAGATCGAAAAATACATGATACATAAGTTCATTTAGTCCTTCTCCTGTAAGAGCAGAACAGGGTATGACTTCAATATCTTCTGGTAACACTTCTCTCAGTAGTTCAATCCTGGTTTCGGAGCCAGGCAGATCGCACTTGTTAGCTGCGCACAGCGCCCGCTTTTCAGTAAACTCCAGTTCGCCTTGATTCCTAATTCGAACATTGTTCTCGTCCATAAACAATATCAGGTTTTCTGCATGATCGAGCAAATCGTCGTCGCCTGCATCGAAAACAAGCAAAATACCATCGGACATTCGTATGGTAGCCCACATCCATGGGCGAGCATTTTCCGGAGCTATTGGGGGCATGTCAACCAGTTGAATCTGCACGTTATCCCATCGCGCCATTCCTGGCAGGGGCATTCTAGTCGTAAAAGGATATTCCGCAATTTCTGGGTCCGCCCGGGTAACGCTCTTGAGAATCGATGACTTGCCAGAATTGGGAGGTCCTACAAGGACCACCTGACCCGCCCCTTCTTTATCTATTCTATAAAACTCTCGCTGCTGCTTGGGGCCTTTTTTCCCTGATCGCATTTCTTTTTTTAACTGAGATATTTTTCGTTTAATTTTGGCTTGCATTTTTTCGGTTGCTTTGTGCTTAGGAATAGTAGCCAACATTTCCTCAAGAGCAGCAAGTTTCTCTTCATCAGTAATTGCTTCTCTATATTTTTTTTGAGCTGCAAGATATTCTGGCCCCACATTAGCAGACACACACATTCACCTCCTTCTAAATGTTTTTGAACCCACTTACGCTGTTTAGGTAATTTCGCCAATCGATTTCTACCAATTCTTCAAGAGTCAGGAAGTATATAAAGCCGGAGGCTACAGGCAATCCAAAGATCATCTCTGCAGCATAACAGTAAAGGGCTACTTGCGGTGTATATGTTTCTAAAGTTCTATCTAATTCAGCCATGGTAATTGAGTCGGTCTTGTAGTCTAAAATAGTAAGGGACTCACCATCGTTTATCAGAACGTCAATTATCCCTTGTACCACGATATAATCGCTTCTACCGCAAGAGTCCATACAATAAAGGTTTGAATCTAAGTCGAATACAGGCATAACAACAGATCCCGCGTTAGACCTATCCTCCATCAACTTTACATCCAGCCTCATGGTAAAAGGAGTTTCGCGCCTAACGTTGTTAGGCAGCGAAGTCATGATTTTGCCTAAAGGGGACTGGAAAAAACGCCACAATCTAGCTATGTCTTCTGCTAGTATGTGTTCCCTCTCTAGGTAACCCATACCAGCAAGCCTATGGACTTCCTCCGCTATTTGATCCTGGTTTCTGCCTTTACTCAAGTCCATTCTGGCCAAAAGAGCGTGAACAGCAATGCCTCTTTCAACTCCCGAAGGTATTTTGCCTTCAGAAGGAACTAGTCTTTTGTCGGGAGACGGGAACAATCGCCAAGTTTCGTCTTGAAGATCGAGCCTAGACTTAAGTTCTCCTACGCTCATTTTAGCAGGTGTAACAGTAAGCGGTCTGTACCGATACTCCCACTCTAGCCTTCGTTGAACCTCAGAATAGACTAAAGGATCTACTGGCCAGCTAGGGGACAAAAGATTTGTTACTTCATGCCATTGGCGAGAAGAAACTGAACCTCCGCTAGCAAAGGGCTCAGGAACTGGTATGCCCCCTTCCACCCCTATTAAGTCAACTCTGAAGGGTATATCTTTTGAACCCAAGCCTTTGAGAACCGGAGGGCAAACCCAATCCAAATATGTTTCAGCTCCTAATAGATCTAACCTCTTCCATTTCTCAAATTTCTTTTCCAAGTCTTTAGCGGAACCAACCAAATAAAGTTTCTCCTTTGCCCTAGTCATTGCTACATATAAAATCCGCATTTCTTCCGCGAGATCATCTTTTTTTATCTGAATATAATTAGCCTGATGAGCTGCAGTAGGATACTTTATCCTAGTGTCAAGATCGCAAAACATGGCTCCGATGCCAAGATCCTTGTGAAAAAGGATATCGTGCCTCAAATTTTCAGTGTTAAACATTTTGCCTAGATCAGCGACAAATACTACGGGAAATTCTAACCCTTTAGATTTATGCACAGAAAGTATTTCCACCACATCTTCGTTCTCGCCTAACGCCCTAGCGGTCCCTAGGTCTCCCTCAGTTTCCTGAATTCTTTCTATAAACCTTAAGAAGCGAAAAAGCCCATGGCGGCCGAAACTATCGAACTCCATAGCACGGTCTACAAGGGCTCTCAGATTGGCCTGCCTTTGAGCGCCACCCGGCAATCCACCAACGTAATCATAATACCCAGTTTCTTTCAACACAGCCCACAGCGCGTGAGCTAGGGGCCTCCTTCTAAACATTGTGCGCCATATTTCGAGTTGCTCAAGGAACTCAAAAACAACCCGGCTCAGCTCTAAGACTTCCAGGGCATCCAGATCCAACGCCTGGCATTGGTCCAATATATAAGGATCAGAATCTTTATGAAGCAAAGCAAAACTTTTAAGAGATTCGTATAGATCTCCGTCTTGATTAAATACCCGTATAATCGTAATGTCTCTAGGGGAAAGACCGACCACAGGCGACCGCAAAACAGAAGCCAATGGTATGTCTTGCTTGGGATTATCCATCACAGAAAGGATGGATAATGCAACTTCTACTTCACGAGCTCTGAAATAACCGGTGCCCAATTCAGAATACACAGGAATACCGCATTTTTGAAATATATCTATCATCACATTGGCCCTGTCTCTGGTAGATCGCATGAGGATTGCAATATCTTTGTAGGTGCAATCTCTGAAGCAACCCTGCTCAGGATCCCACACCTGAAAGGGGTCGGTAGGATCCACTAATTCTTTTATTTTGGACGCAATCACCAGGGCCTCCTTCTCCAAAGCTTCGTACTCCTCTAGGCTTTCATCACCTTCTTCCAGCCCTTCATTGCCGCCTTGCAGTAGCGTCTCTTTAGCTTGTTCTTCTCTCTCAACGAGCAGTATCTCAGCGATCAGAAGATCTGGTTCCGAGATTTCAGGATACCAAGCTCCCAAGTTTAGCCTATTTTCAGCGGTGTAATCGATTTCGGCCACGCTTTTCTTCATTATGTTTTCAAATACATAATTTACTGCATCAATTACTTCTTTTCTACTCCTGAAATTGTTTGACAGGTCAACTCTTACTCCTAACGCATCTGGATCGAAGTTCCCCTTTTGATCAACGGGCTCAAACAGTTCGTATTTCTCCAAAAATATCTTGGGTTCGGCAAGTCTAAAACGATAAATGCTTTGTTTAATGTCGCCAACCATAAAAAGGTTGTCGCCTTTGGACACCAGGGAAATTATTGCTTCCTGAATTGGATTTGTATCTTGGTATTCGTCAACGAAAACGTAATCGTAAGCGTCCTGGATTTCAGCAGCAAGATTTGGGTCCTCGTGCTTTAGAATCTTGAGACAGTAAACTTCCAAATCGGAAAAATCTACGCCACCTCGCGCCTTTTTCTTCTCCCGGTATCTTTCATCTAACTCATACACTATATCTACCAAACATCTCACATACGGAGTCTGTTTTTGGATCTCACTCATAAGGTCAAAAGAAGGTCTCATAATCACGTTACTCTTAATACGTTCGAAACCTTTTTTATACCTATTTCTGCATTCCTTGGTTCTATCCAAAAGTTCAGGGTCAACTTCATCGGTCCTCTTTCCAGGAAGATCACTGAATTTGAATCCCTGTACCATCTTCCTAATTGAAATAAGAACGTCATGCCTATCCCTTTTGTATTCCTGTACCTTGTCCCTTAATCTCGTAAAAAAGCCCACTTCCTCACTTATCACAGGGAGATAGTGCTGAGGCCCATTGTTCAAATAGCACAGTTTCTCTGCCTCCTCAGCGTAAAGGAGTACGTCATCCAAATCGGTCAATAGTCCTTCGAAAAGAACCTCAGTCCATGGAAGCCCCGCAAGCGCTATATCTAAATCTTGTGTGCTCAACAAATGGTCCAAAGACTCGGTGCCAGCAATTAAATTATCAACCATCTCATACAAACTGTACGCTTCTTCAAGCCACTCTTCGGCAGAAGGTTGCGTTCTAGAAAAATCGTAAAGCCGCAAAACTGTATCTTTCAGATCTTCATCTGTTCCCCGACCACCGTACATATCTACAAGATCAGCAAACAATTGGTAATTGCCTGTACCGTGGTGATATTGCTGCTCAAAAACTTCGTCAAGGGCCTCGATCCGCAGCAGTTCTGCTTCCTTGGAATCCAGGACTCTGAAACTTGGTTCTAGATCCACAAGATAAAAATATCGTTTTACGATAGATAAACAAAATGAGTGGATAGTTGATATTTGAGCTCTTTCCAAAAGAGAAATCTGTCGGTGGATCCGTGCGTCTAAGGGGTTCTCTTTCCTGGCTTTCTGCAACGCTTCCCCTATCCTTTCTTTCATTTCCACCGCAGCTTTTTCAGTAAAGGTAACTACCAAGAGCCGCTCAATATCGCTGGGCTCGTCGTGAGAAAGGACCCGCCTAATGATCCTCTCTACGAGAACGGCCGTTTTGCCTGTGCCCGCAGCTGCAGAAACAAGCATATTCTTACCATAAACATCGATGGCCAGAGATTGTTCAGCTGTCCACTTCTTATCTAGGTTTTCTGATGACAACTACTTCTTCTCTCCTTCACCGTATCTCTTAATTTCAGCCCATATCACATCTTTTGGAATATCTTTGAGGACCCTGTATTGGTTTCCCTCAATCAGGACGTCAAATGTACAGAAAGATCCAAATGGACAATATCTACATCCTTTTAGCTGCTTCTTTGAAAAAGGAAGTACATCTATCCTGCCGGAAATTATTTTCGAACACGTATCTTCTACTTTGGCAATGG
Organism: Candidatus Fermentithermobacillaceae bacterium UBA3907; assembly: GCA_002391545.1. Classification (GTDB taxonomy): domain Bacteria; phylum Bacillota; class Sulfobacillia; order Fermentithermobacillales; family Fermentithermobacillaceae; genus UBA3907. The sequence continues at coordinate 40,268 of DGFF01000140.1, forward strand.
CAAAATTGAGCAAAGCCTCAATTTTTTCTTGCGATACCACAGGTGACTTAGCACCTAAACCCGACTTTGTGAATTGAACTTGCACTAAGTCCGAATGTGCTGAACTAGTTTTGTCCATGAGCCTCACTACCTCTAAATCATCCATAAAAATGCCAGTCATTCTCAGTTTCTTGCGAATCTCTGCCCACGCTGAATCTTTATCCAAAGGACCATCAGTTCTTATGAAAATATTCTGGATCGGCTGATACATGGCTCCTGCAGGCAGTATAGTCGCGCTGGGGACCTTTCCAGCTATCTCGGGAATATTTAGGAAATGAGAACTATTTGTTATCTCATCCCACCTAATCAGCGCCACAGCCAGGTAAACCAGAAGCTGTAAAGATAAACCATAATATACGTCAGTAAGATCTAGTCTGGTCTGGCTCGATTTGTAATCCACTACGCGAACATATATATCCTCTCCTACTGCTGCAGCATCTACCCTGTCTATCAGTCCCCTTATCAGCGCCTCCTGACCTCCTTGTAATCTAAGAGGTAATGGCGGTATTTCATCGCTTAGCCCAAAGGGAACTTCAACTGCTATTGGCACAAAGTCGCCCCTTTTTGCATGTTCCATAAAGAGCCTAGCAGACGTCTTTAAAGTAGACGCCAAAGAATTAGAGATGTGTTTATACCGGAAAGAACTAAGGAACAGTTCATTTTGGATTCTCGGAACCATCTCTTTGACAATTTCATCCATAATATCTACAGCATCTGATGGTTCAAGGTCTAAAACATGAACGTCACTGGATATCACTATATTCACAAATTCCCTCATAGCCTCGTGATAGAATGTGCCAGCCTTAGCAGGATCTAAGCTAAACTCCTCACGCTCTTTAAGTCCCAGACCATATTGGGCAAAGTGCTGGAAAGGACAAATTTGGTATCGTTCTATCCTAGACACGCTAGTTCTGAGAGGGGATCCGTATAACTTTTCAGATAAAGCCTGGTCTAGCGGTGGAAGTCTGTTAGTAAACCCAAGAGAACCCAGGATTCTTCTAGTCATATCTGTCTCGTCTGACTGAAGCATCCATCTGTATGCTTCCCGCCATACAACTCCAGGCTCAATCCCATGGCGCAATAAAGACAAGCGACGGGCTGTGAGCCCCCAAACGGTAGCCGGAACCAGATAATCGATATCTTCCTCATAGATCCCAGGGGGATCAATAGAAACTGATATTTCCTCGACAGGCACTGAGTCTCTCAACCATCTTACAATTGGCGAAGGGAAAAGGGCCTTACCTTCCGAATCTCCGAGGGGATAACACACATACAGCCTTTTTCGTGGTCTGGTAAGACTCACGTACACCAAGTACTGCTCATGAAACTGTTCTATCTTGGATGAAGGTTCTAAATCTATGCCGGCTTGAAGAAGAGCCTCTCGATCTTTATCAGTGAAAATTCCATCTTCTCCTTGTTTTTTTGGAATTTCTCCTTCAATAGCGCCTAAGAGAAAAGTCGCATGGCACTCAGGCTGCCTAGTCCTATCCAGACTTCCCACCAAAACTTGATCTAAAGAGGGAGGTATCGCACCTATACTCATATCCTCTAAACCTGCACCGATTACCGAGGCATATGTTCTCACATCGCAAGGATGCTCGCCTAAAATCTCTATAGACTGCTCTAAAATCTCAACTATTTTGTCCCAGGCGCCTCCGTGCTCGAGAGCGCTCATGAGATCCCCTGAATTCTCACATTCCTCTTGCCAACGCTCGAGAGTTTTCGGAACCTCTAATTCCATAAGAAGGTCATAAACTGCTAAAGAGATATCTCGAGCCGTAAGTCCCCCGCTAACACTGTCATCCTCTTCGGCGTCTTCGTAAGAATCATCTATTCCCTTTAATCTCTTGTAGAAGTCACAAAGTCCTACTGTAGCTTGTTTTCTAATCATGTCTATCCGTTCTTCGTCAAGGTCCTCAGCCTCGGACTCTTCAAGATCAGAAAAGAAGCCCTTCTTGTATCGCCAAGGCTCCGGTTGGATCCACACTTCGCCTCGTATGCCCTTTGCCAAAACATAATTTTCCAATTCATCGACAAGGTCTCTTTCGACGCGCACGAGATCAGTCTTCAAATACCTGAAAATCGAATCAAATGAAAACTCTGTAAGTACTACGTCAAACGCAGATCTTATAAGTTCTGCCGCCGGATGGTGTGACAACGATGTTTTTTTATCAATAAAAAAGGGGATGTCGTAATCCTTAAACACCATTTCAATAAGATCCTCATAGAGGGCTAAATCTCTCAATTCCAAAGTTATGTCTCTAAATGCAATCTCCTGGTCCCGTACCAACTTCGTTATCTCACGAGCCACAAATTCTACTTCGGCCCTGGGATTAACTGCTTCTACCAAAAATATGCCGCCTAGTTGCTCACTTCTAAAGCCTAAACTACCCTCGTCATAAGACTCATCGCTTAACTGATCGGGTGGTTGTTTCTTCACCGTTTTCCTAGGACGGTCTTTGTTCCTAAATTCAAGCTCAACTCCCAATAAACTTGGATGCTCAAACCTGGGCAAAACTTCATCTTCACCTAGAAAAACTGTTCCCTCTATCGGAATGTTTCTATCTAGGCAGATCTCTGTGATCTTTTCGTAAATCTCCCTCACAGGGTGAAACAAGCTGGTTTCCCTAACAGGATGCTGAAGTTCTTCCCGGTCCATGCAGAGACATATCTCGACACATAAGGCATTCTCAATTATTTCTCCAATAACTTGGTATTCTAAGGGCGTAAAACCGGAAAAACCATCTATCCACACAAGAGCATTCTTAACCATGTCAGACTCACAGATTCGTGGCACAGCCAATTCAAGGTAGTCGTCAGGATCTAGAAACCTGTCTGATATGAAATTCCTATACTCGCTATAAATTAGGTGAATATCTGCAAGTTTTTGAGAAAGAAAAGGGGCGTGGTCCCTAGATTCTTCGGTATCAACCAGCAGTTCCTCAGGATTTACTCCATATGCTCTGAATTCAGAAAAAGTCCGAATAAGGGTATCTCTAAAGCCTGGATAATCTACCATCGGCTTGTATATACTTAGGTGATTTCGAAATTCCCATAATATGGCTTGAACCGCCATGCTCCTGCCGACAGGCGTTATAAACGGGAAGTTGTAACCACCAGTATCTTCTAACACTTTTAACGCAAGCCGTCTAAAGCCCAAAACTTGGAGATCTGTAAATCCCTTCACCCTACCGTCAGCGAGAATAGAGGTTTCTATTTGAAACGTTGTTTGATCCGGAACAATTACAAGAAGGGGAGGGTAATTAGCCCCCTTTTTCCGCGATAATATGTAATCGCACACAGAATCTATTATGTGTTGTGTCTTTCCTGAGCCTGCCGGCCCGATTATAAAACGCACTCCCATACCTAGAACCATCCTAAACTGACTTTAAGGTAAACTCGGCAAACTCAATCGGTAAATGGCGCAGGCTTACATAAGAGTGATAGTACAAAGTACGTAAGGCCTCTTGCCCAGTTCGTTTTTGAAAAATCGCTTAAGCATAGAAGTGAGCCCATCTTCTACAGATTCCTTGTCCAACAAATCCTTTTTTGGCAAAACGGACAAGTACTGCTCCGCTTTTTGGGCAACTTCTGACATGATACCATCCTCATGATCTAAACCTACAAGGCCCACGCTTTTCACTTCAGGCCTGGTAAGAAGTTTTCCTGTTTTCTTGTCGATTACGCACGACAGGAAAACTGCGCCAGATTCACCAAGAGTCTGTCTTTGCCTTAAGACTCGTTCACCTATATCACCCACACCCAGTCCATCTACAAGCGTGTCTCTGGTCTGAATTGTACCAACTATTCCAGCCTGATCTGGAGTAAGCCTAAAGATAGTGCCATTTTCGCCTATGAGTACATTAGAAGGAGGCACTCCTGTGGCAATGGCTAACTGGCCATGAATTACCAAATGTCTATATTCTCCGTGGACAGGGATGAAGAATTTGGGTTTAGTCAAATTCAGCACGAGCTTAAGTTCTTCCTGGCTAGCGTGGCCCGACACATGTACACCAGATTCCGGAGTGTAAATCACCTCAGCTCCACGCCTAAATAAATTATCTACGACCCTCGATACTGTTGTCTCATTGCCAGGAACCGGAGAAGCAGCCATTATAACCAGGTCTCCAGGGGCTATATCCACTTTGCGGTGTTCGCCCAGGGACATCCTAGAAAGGGCCGAAAGAGGCTCGCCCTGACTTCCAGTACTCAAAATTACCAGGCGCGACGCAGGATATTTGTCTAAATCGTCCACGTCGATCAAGATGCCCATAGGAACTTGCAGAAAGCCCATATTTACGGCAACTTCTACCACATTTTCCATACTGCGGCCAACCACGCATACTTTACGGCCATGTCTGTAAGCCGCGTCTATCACTTGTTGTATCCTTGGTATATTGGACGCAAAAGTTGTAACTATAATCCTACCTTTTGCTCGATAAAAAACCTGGAAAAGGTTTTCGCCTACCACTCGTTCAGATAAAGTATACCCTGGTCTATCTGCATGGGTGCTGTCTGATAAGAGAGCAAGGACTCCTTCCTCCCCTACTTCGGCAAGCCTATGATAATCTACTGGGTCTCCATCTACTGGAGTTTGATCTAGTTTGAAATCCCCAGTATGAACCAGGGTTCCGCAAGGTGTGCGAATGATCAAACCGGTGCTATCTGAAACAGAATGGGTTGTCCTATAGAATTCTATTTCCACAGACCCTAACTGAACGCAATCTCGTGGAGCAACCACTCTAAAGTCAAATTCACCTTCAAAATTCTCATCCATCTTTCTTCGCGCGAGGCCTAATGTAAGCCCTGTACCGTATACAGGAACGTTAACTTTGCTCAAAACAAAAGGCAATGCTCCAACGTGGTCTTCGTGACCATGGGTCAGCACTATCCCCCGAAGGCGATCTTTTCTTTCCACCATGTAAGAAATATCTGGTATCACAAAATCAACCCCGGGCATTTCATCGCCAGGGAACGCAATCCCACAATCTATAGCAATCATATCGTTGCCCGATTCAAGCAGCATAAGGTTCTTACCGATTTCACCTAAGCCACCTAGAGCAACCAATCGTATCTCTTTAGTCATGTCTCCCCCACCATATATAATCTATGTAATAAGTAACAATACTGAGTGTCAGATTATCCCGAGTCACGCAACATCTTAACTGTTGTTAGGTTCATTTTATCCGCGTCATCGCTGTCTTTAGGCGTTTCCATAATGCCAGGCATATCTTCTGGAAGTAGTTTACTGCTTATAACCGCTCTGAATCCTTCTAAACCTATATATCCCTGCCCAATGTGAAAATGCCTGTCTACACGAGAACCTAATTCTCGTTTAGAGTCATTTAGATGCACAACTTCCAACCTTCTCAAACCTACAAGATTATCAAACGACGCCAACACACTTTCAACACCAGCAGCATCGGACAAATCGTAGCCACGAGCAAACGCGTGACAAGTATCGAAACAGGCACCTACCTTATCATCTGGAAAACTTTTCACCAAGAATCCGAGAGCATCGAAAGTACATCCGATTTCTTGACCTTGCCCTGCACTGTTCTCCAAAAGAAGTTTAACCGGTCCGGAATACATGGAAAGCACCTCGCTAATGGCGTCAAGAACCCTCTCCAAAGCTTCACGAGCCTCATCATCTTCTTCTTTAAGTTTATGGCCAACATGAGTTACAACGAATTTTGCCCCTAATGCTTCGGCCCTCTCTAGCTCTTGGGCCACAACTTCTATGGAATAGTCACGCTTATTCACTTCTGTAGATCCCAGATTTACAAAATAAGGGGCGTGTATCACTAGGGGTCTTATGTCCTTCTCTTCAAGCAAAGCATTTGATTGGTAAATGTCATCTGGATCTAAAGGCTTGGGCTTACCGCCCCTGGGGCTACGAGAAAAAATCTGCACAGTCTCGCAGCCCAGTTCGACAGCAGTTTTAGCCATCTTTGAAACTCCGCCCTGGATTGAAAGGTGAACTCCAAATCGCATGCTAATTTCTCGGCTTTCCGCTATTTCGTGGTTTTCCTTTGGAACGGTTCTGACCACCCTTGTCCTTAGAAGACCCTTTCTTCGGAGCATCTAACCTACCTGACAGATTTATCCTGCCCAGGTGATCCACTTCTGTTACTCTAACCATTACTTCATCTCCGACTTCGGGCATTCCGCCCTCACCAGCGTCACCTTGCCTCATAAGTCCTTCTTTACCAGGCAAAACCTCGATGAAAGCGCCAAAAGAAGTGACTCTAGTAACTTTCCCTAAATAGGTCTCACCAACTTCAACATCACGGGTGATTTGCTCAATAATCTCTTTTGCCCTGCGCCCAGACTCTTCATCTGCCGCCGAAATAAAGATGGTTCCATCTTGCTCAATATCTATTTTTACACCGGTCTCATTGGTTATTTTGTTAATGGTCTTCCCTCCGGATCCAATAACATCACGTATCTTATCTGGGTCAATTTGCATCACAATTATCCGAGGCGCAAACGGAGACAAATAATCCCTTGGCTTATCTATAGTCTCAGCCATCTTTCCGAGAACAAATAACCTGGCCGCCTTTGCCTTTTCAAGAGCAGCGCTTAAAATGTCACGGTCCACGCCTGAAATCTTGATGTCCATCTGTAACGCAGTGATACCATTTTCAGTCCCTGCCACTTTAAAATCCATGTCGCCTAGGGCATCTTCCATACCTTGAATATCGGTAAGAATGACGGTTTTGTCCTCTTCTTTTACTAAGCCCATGGCAATACCTGCCACCGGCTCCTTAATAGGAACACCTGCATCCATTAAAGAAAGAGTGCTACCACAAACAGATGCCATGGAACTAGAGCCATTGGATTCAAGCACTTCAGATACTACTCGTATCGTGTATGGGAAATCTTCCTCCTCTGGTAAAACTGGCAATAGAGCTCTCTCAGCCAAAGCTCCATGCCCAATTTCTCTCCTTCCCGGACCGCGCAAAGGTCTGGTTTCGCCTACTGCAAATGGCGGGAAATTGTAGTGATGGATGTATCTCTTGAACTCCTCTAGTCCTGTAGTATCTAATTCCTGGATGTCGCTGGTAGCTCCAAGAGTTGCCACACTCAACACCTGAGTCTGCCCTCTTGTAAACAAACCAGAACCGTGAACCCGTGGAATTATTGATACTTCGCAAGAAACAGGTCTTATCTCATCTGGACGCCTTCCGTCAGGTCTTACTTCCTCATCGACTATCATTGCCCTTACTTTAGTCTTCAAAACATCGTCAAAAGCCTCGGTTATCTCACTTTCTTGCTCAGGAAATTCTTCTGACAAAGCTTCTAGAACTTCCTTCAACACCTCGTCTATGGCATTTTCTCGCTCAATCTTTTCTTCTATTCTGATAGCAAGGTTCAACTTATCTCCAGCCAATTGTTGCACCTGCGTCTTTATCTCCTCGCTTGGCACAAAAATAGGAGCCTTCATTTTGGGCTTGCCAATTTCCCTTACTATAGTTTCTTGGAAATCTGCAATTTCTTTTATGACCTTATGGCCTTCCATTATTGCTTCAACCATCGTATCTTCCGAAACCCCATTTGCCCCTGCCTCTACCATCAATACAGCATCTTTGGTCCCTGCTACAGTAAGCTTCAGTTCGCTTCTTTCCGCTTCCTCTACGCCAGGGTTAACAACAAAGGCACCATCTACTAACCCGATTTCTACGGCTCCTATGGGCCCCTCAAACGGTATATCGCTCACGCACAATGCTGCTGAAGCACCTATCATTCCCGCTATCTCAACAGAGTAGTCATGGTCAATTGCCAAAGGCATGATAACAACTTGAACTTCATTTCTGAAACCCGTAGGAAATAAAGGCCTTATAGGCCTATCAGTAAGCCTTGCTTGTAGTATTGACTTCTCCGGAGGTCTTCCTTCCCTGCGTCCCCAACTTCCTGGAATCCTACCTACAGCATACAAGCGCTCTTCCACATCTACTGTAAGGGGGAAAAAATCTACGCCTTCCCTAGGTTCCTTTGACGCGGTTGCAGTTACAAGCACAATAGTATCTCCATAACTAACAAGTACCGAGCCGTTGGCCTGCTTTGCTACCTTGCCAAATTGCAAGGTCAAAGGTTTGCCGCCGAGCTCCATCGAATATTCTCGAACACTTTCCAATAAATACACTTCCTTTCAGTTATCCCCTAACCCCTCAGACCAAGTTTCTCTACTACTTCCCTGTAACGCTCTGGGGACTCCTGGGCAAGGTAGTTCAAAAGAGCACGGCGCTGACCCACCATTTTTAGAAGGCCTCTCCGGCTGTGATGATCTTTCTTGTGAACTTTAAGGTGCTCTGTTAAGTAAGAAATCCTTTCGGTCAAAAGAGCAATCTGAACTTCTGGGGAACCAGTATCAGTCTCATGTCGTTTAAATTCGTCAATAATCTCTCGTTTTCTTTCACTGTCAAGTGTCAATGTTCTGTACCTCCATATATTCAAAATACGCCTTGGACCCAGCAATGCGCCGGAGATACGCGTGGCCGAGTACCAAGGTCATTTGGTCAAAAAAATTCTATCATAAGCGCTCAAGAGTGTAAATGAATCGAGGTCAAACCCTTGTCTTAACTGGGATTTCGAGACTAAAAGCGCCTCTTCTATGTCTGATTGTATCTGCTCCTTGAGTGAATACGGTGAGGCAAACTTTTGTTCCTCCCTAAGGTATTTAAGAAAGAAAACCTGCATCTTCTCGCCATATAACTCCTTGGAAAACCCGGGAATATGCACTTCCATACGGGTGTGAACGCCTCCAAAAGTAGGCCTAACGCCTACGTTAGCTACAGCAGGCATAAGTTCACCGCATACTAGTCTGGCGAAAACAGCATACACACCGCGTCGGGGAATCAGTTTATTAGGCGAGAAGTCAATGTTGGAAGTAGGCACACCAATCTGCCCACCCACACCGTTGCCCTTAATGACTTCGCCGTAAACGCAATAAGGCCGTCCCAAAAACCTATTTGCCCTTTCCACATCCCCGTCTGATATCAGCTCCCTTATTCTTGTGCTTGAAACTACCTCGCCCTCAATTTCAAAAGGCGGAACAATCTTAACCTCAAAACCCTTATCGCGCTCGATACTCTTCAAGTACCGTGGAGTCCCCGCTCCTTTGTAACCGAATGTAAAGTTAAATCCGCATACAATATACTTAGTTTCCATATAAGCACAAAGATAATTATCTACGAATTCTTCAGGCGAAAGCCTCGCCACCTCACGAGAAAACGGAATTGCCCAATAATAGTCAATTCCCATGACCTCTAAAAGAGCCTTCTTTTCTTCCTCCAGCGTTAGCAAACCAAAAATGCAGTTATTTTCATTTAATATCACTTTGGGATGTGGGCTAAAAGTAACAGCAGCAACTGGTAGCTGGGTATCTTTTTTGAGATCAAGAGCCGTCCTGAACAGTTCTTTATGACCCAAGTGCACACCGTCAAAAACTCCTACTGCCGCGATCACTTTTTGCCCTTTAAGTTCTGTTTCTGGATCCAGGACCGTCTTCAGCGAACATCACTTCCTTGTACTAGCACTTTCTCATACTTCATCCTAAAAGATAACTTATCAATCCAATCCAGAGAAAGTACACAAGCAATCTTATAAGCGTTACTAGAGGGATCTTCATAGGTACAAATAACAATGGGCCTCTCATCTTCTGACTCCTGCATAGATTTCCTCATTAAAACTAAGGTCCCTTCAGGGTCAACAAAATCGGTAACCTCCAAAGGGGCACCGTGTCTTACCAACTCAACCGACTCAGGTCTGATCTCCACAAATGGAAAACGCCATAAGGCATCTTTAGGATCGACAAAGAATCGGTCCACACTCTCATAAGAAAGGCCCCTTTTTAAAGTATCTGTAAGTACCGCATCTTTCAGGTGAAAATTGCCCACCCGGGTCCTTAGAAGGTAAGAAACTGTACAACCACAACCCAATTCTTCCCCAAGATCTCGGGCAAGACTACGCACGTAAGTTCCCGATCCCACGTGAATGGAAAAAATACCTTGACCACAAACACCCGGGGAAAAATGCAATATTTCAAAACTATGTATCTCAACATCTCTAGAAGGCACATCCACTGTAATCCCTTTCCTAGCAAGGTTGTGAAGTCTCCTTCCATCTACATGCACTGCAGAAAAATTAGGCGGAACTTGTTTAATTTTCCCGAGAAATTTTGATAATTGCCGTTTAACGTCTGATGCAGTTACGTCGCTGCAATCCTGCATAGCAAGAACCTGGCCATCCATGTCTCCAGTATCGGTAGTGATGCCAAACATGAACTCTGCTAGATACTCCTTATCTTCGTTCATAAGGTATTCAGAAAGGCGGGTATAATTCCCTACCGCTACAGGCAAAACTCCTCGAGCCATAGGATCCAAAGTGCCGAGATGTCCCACTTTTTTCTCGTCGAGAATGCGCCTTATTTCAAGCACCACATCATGGGATGTGGGGCCTTTGGTCTTTACAATATTTAAAAAACCGTTCATATCTGTTCCTTTGATAAAAGACTAAATACTTTATCCTTGGCTTCCTCCATGGAACCTGTAATAGTTGCACCTGCAGCCCTGGGATGTCCCCCACCGCCTAAGGCCTCGGCAATTTTCGAAACATCTACCCTGCATTTAGACCTGAAACTCACATCTACCCCTATCCCATCTGGCCTCTCTTTAAAACACAAAGCAACCTCTACCCCTTCTATTGAACGCGGATAGTCAACAATGCCGTCTGTTTCCTGAAATGAAGATCCTGCATCGCGTATCATTTCTCTCGTGATTTCCACTGACGCTACTTTACCATCGTGATGCAAAGATAAGGTTTGAAGCGCTTTCCCCAATAGCAACAGAAAGGAGGCAGTTCTGCACTCGTAAAGCTGATTTGCAATTCTTGACGGATCTGCTCCGGCATCAACCAAATGACTGGCAACTGCGAACGTCCGGGAAGTGGTGTTTTCGTATCTGAAAGCGCCGGTATCGCTAATTATTCCAGTGTAAAGACAAATAGCGATGTTCCGTGTAATCGGAACCTGCATGGTTTTCAGTAGATAAAACACTAGTTCTGACGTAGAACTAGCTCCTGGATCCACCAAGTTAATGTCCCCAAACATAGAGTTGGTAACATGATGATCTATATTGATCACAATATCCCCTTTGGCAAATTCAACGGCTGCCCCTGCACGGGCACGATCAGCACAATCCAAAAACACCACGGCGTCGAATGGACCGTATTCGGATTTCATGTCAGAAACTACAATGTGCAGGTGCCTACCGGGCAGGAAATCGTACGTACTAGGATGGGGATCCTGCGATAGAAGAATCGCGTTTTTCCCAAGAAACAGCATGCCAAGAGCAAGCCCCAAACCTGCTCCAATACTGTCCCCGTCAGGTTTCTCATGCTCAAGTATTAATACTTTCTCACTTTGCCGCAATACCTCGCCTATTTGAGTTGTTTCCTCTCTCCAAGCAACAGACATAGTCATCTTTAGTCTATTCTCCCAAAGCTTACATTATACGTTAAGCGTTTCTATTCAGGCTGCTTTTTATCTTCAGCTTTTTTCTCTTTTTCTTCAATTTCGGAAAGCAATTTGGAAATATGCATACTGTATTCGATGCTATCGTCCAGAATAAACTCTATCTCAGGAGCATGCCTAATACCTAGAGCCTTGGAAACTTCCGACCTTATAAGACCCTGTGCGCTCTTAAGCCCTTCCATGGTCTTTTCTTTTTCCTCTTCAGTTCCTAATACGCTAATATACACTTTTGCCTGAGACAGATCTCTGTTGACGCTTACCCTAACAACGCTAGCAAATCCAATTCTCGGATCTTTAAGACGTGTCATTATAAGGTCTGATACAACCTCACGAATTAATGCCGCTACCCTATCGGACCTCTGTGCCACGAGCAACACCCCCGTAGTCACGTTATTATATCAATCTGAAAGTCTACTATCTCTCCATCAATATTATCTTCTACCCAAAGAACCGCATTATTCAATATTTGCAGAGCGTGACTTTGGCTATTAGTCACTACAGCCATACCTAGAAGAAGTCTTCCCCAGGAATCATTGGCTCCTACCTCTGCGCAAGAAACGCCGAACTTTTGCTGCAACCTCGATATAAGGCTTTTTGTGACACGTCTCTTATCCTTCAACGATCTTGCACCGTAAAGCCTTATGTCTATTAGGCACTGACCTACAACCATAATCCCAACCTCGCTCTTACAAATCTCAGGTTGGTCTAACCTCTCTAACGGCAAACACTTCGAGCACGTCTCCAGGCTTTATGTCCTGATAACGATCTAGCCCAATGCCACATTCATATCCCTGCGCCACTTCACTCACATCGTCTTTGAAACGTCTGAGGGAGGATATCTTTCCTTCGTAAACAATTCTTCCATCTCTCAATAGCCGTACATTGGCGTTACGCACAACTTTACCGCTCTGCACGTAGCAACCTGCCACTGTTCCTGCGTTTGGAACATGAAAAATCTCCCTAACCTCTGCCCTTCCTAGAATGACTTCTTCAAACTTTGGCTTCACCAAGCCCTTAATCATGTTCTCCACATCTTCAATAAGATCGTAAATTATTCTGTAAGTCCTGATTTCCACATTCTCTGTCTCCGCTACGTTTCTAGCATTTGGATCAGGTCTTACGTTAAAACCCAGGATTTTGGCGTCAGACGCTTTAGCGAGCATTATGTCTGACTCGATCACAGCTCCTACGCCCGCGTGAATAATCTGGACCTCAACTTCATCAGACTCCATATTAGAAAGCGCCTGCAAAATGGCTTCAAGCGAACCCTGCACATCGCTCTTTACGACTAGTCTGAGTTCTCGCTTCTCTTCTTCCTGAGCCTTAAGAAGCTCTTCAAGGCTCATTCTGCTTGTAGACCCCATGACTTCTTCCCTTTTAGCTAACTGTCGCTCACGGACTATGTTTTTGGCCGTCTTTTCATCATCGACAACTAAAAACGTGTCTCCTGCGTTAGGAAGATCTGCCAACCCAATTATCTCTACAGGGGTAGATGGACCTGCTTCTTCAACTTGATTACCCTTGCCATCATACATGGCTCTAATGCGTCCCCAAGTGCTATCAGTTATTATTACCTGCCCTACCTTAAGCACCCCAGATTTTATTATGGCAGAAGCAACTGGCCCTCGTCCTTTATCTATCTTAGATTCGATAATATATCCCCTAGCTCTTCGAGTAGGATCGGCTTTAAGCTCTTCTAGTTCGGCTACAAGGGAAACCATCTCAAGCAGTTCGTCTATGCCTTCTTTGGTTCTGGCAGAGACCTCTACAACTACTGTGTCCCCTCCCCATTCTTCCGGAACCAGCCCGATTTCACTTAATTGTTGTTTAACCCGTTCTACCCTAGCGCCAGGCTTGTCTATTTTGTTAATCGCGACAATTATGGGCACACCTGCCGCTTTGGCATGGTTTGCAGCTTCTATGGTCTGTGGCATTACACCATCGTCTGCTGCTACTACAAGGACAGCTATATCTGTAATCTGAGCACCTCTCGCCCTCATCTGGGTAAATGCCTCGTGGCCAGGAGTGTCTAAAAAGATCAACTTGTTCCCTTCGTGTTCTACCACAGAGGCTCCTATGTGTTGCGTTATTCCTCCTGCTTCTCTAGCAGTAATTTGCGTATCTCTAATGGCATCCAAAAGAGACGTCTTACCGTGGTCCACATGTCCCATCACCGTAACCACAGGCGGTCGAGGCTCTGATTTCTCCGGGTCATCTGGACGCGCCAATTCGAGTGCAATCTGATCTTCGACGGAAATCTCTGGTTCTTTCACCGTTACTATACAACCGAGTTTTTCTGCAACTTGGCAAGCCAAGTCTACAGGTACGCTCTGATTAATGTTTATCATTGCCCCCAAACTCATCAACGTGCGAAGGACAGTCGTTGCAGGCACTCCAATGAGATTAGCTAGTTCCCGCACTGGAGTTTCTCCTTGGATTGTAACTCGCCTAGCTCCTGCTGCAGGTGCTTCTGGTTTGCTTCGTCCGCCCTTTTGTTTAGCCCCTTTTCTTTGAGCAGAAGTTCTTCCACCAGAACTTGGAGCGCGCTGCTTTCTAGCTGCAGGTTTTTTGTCCGGTGTCTCCTTCGCAACAGATTTGGGAGGCGATTTAGCAACAGGCTTTTGCACATGCGTTTCCTTTGCTTGCGGCTTCCCATCTTTAACTGCAGATTCCTTTGGTTGTCCAACACCAGGCGATACTCTTTCCTTCTTACGCCTTTTCTCTCGAACTTTGCTAGCTACATCTTCGTCCAAACCCGCCATATGGTTCTTCACATCCACGCCCATTTCGTTCAAGTCGGAGATAATATCTTTTGAATCTACTCCGAGTTCTCTTGCCAGCTCATATACACGGATACGTTTCGCCATCCGCAATCACCTCCTCACTCTAAATTCTCGAACGTTTCTCCTATCACGTAGCGTTTCAACTCCTCAATTACTGAAGGGGGTGGCTCCACGCCGAAGGTTTTACTCAATCTTTTTTTCTTAACCATCTCATCTATACAGGCTTCATTTGGACAAACATACCCACCGCGACCCGCTTTTTTCCCAGTACAGTCAACCTGTATTTGCCCGTCAGGAGTCCTTACGATTCTGATCATCTCCTTCTTGGGCCTAACTGTCTGACACCCGAGACAAGTTCTCATTGGGATCTTTTTCGACATAACACCACCCCCTACCATGTCGGAACGCTTACCTTTCTCTTACCGACGAGCCTCTCGCTCTGGCCTTATGTCAATTTTCCAACCTGTAAGTTTTGCGGCCAACCTAGCATTCTGTCCGTCTCGCCCTATAGCAAGAGAAAGTTGATTATCAGGAACTATAACCCTGGCTATTCTACTGTCGTGGTCAAGAACTACATCTAGTACTCTTGCCGGGCTTAAAGCGTTCGCCACAAAAATTTCAGGGTCTTCATTCCATTCTATTATATCAATCCGTTCTCCCCTAAGTTCCTGGACTATCACTTGGACACGAGATCCTCGCGGCCCAACGCACGCGCCTAGGGCATCCACTTCAGGCAAATTGGCTTTCACGGCCACTTTTGATCTGGAACCAGGTTCTCTGGCCAAAGCCATTATCTCTACTACACCATCACGAATTTCAGGCACTTCCAATTCTAAAAGTCTCTTCAAAAGACCTGGATGAGTCCTTGAAAGCAATATTTGGGGACCCTTTGGGGTTTTCTTTACCTCAAGGACATATGCCTTAATCCTGTCCCGCTCCTTATAGTGTTCGTTCTTAACCTGCTCCTGAGGGAAAATGAAACCTTCAGCTCTACCCAGATCCACAATAACTACGCCTCGATCGACGCGGATAACTTGACCTGTAACTACGTCGCCTTGACGTTCGGAAAATTCTTCATACACCATATCACGCTCGATATCTCTAAGCTTTTGCATTACCACTTGCTTAGCAGTTTGCGCCGCAATACGTCCAAAGTCAAGCGCAGGAATTTCTTCCTCTATCCAATCCCCTTGCCGATAACCCAAGTCCCGAGTCTGAGCCTCGTCTATGGATACTTCTTTAAGCGGGTCTGTAACTTCGTCCACTACCAGACGGCGGGACAACACTTTAATATCACCGGTTTCCCAATCAAACTGAACTCTAACGTTCTCAGCCGTTCCGTAGTGCTTACGATAAGCTGATAGAAGCGCAGCTTCCATAGCTTCTACAAGATCCTCTCTAGGTATGCCTCTTTCCCGCTCAATTTGGTTAAGAGCACTAATTATTTCGTTGTTAATTTTTCCCGCCCTCCTTTCGCGGCCCTACAATTCGTTCTCCTCGTAAATCAGCTGAACCTTGCTTATCTTGTCCCTAGGAAGAAACGCCCGACCATCTTCTGTCATCAAGACGACCCCTTCTTCGCCTAGCGAATTATCAAGACCTACAAGTCTTCCTTCAAATACTCGTTTACCATCAATAGGACCATAAAGATTCACTTTGCAAAGACGTCCGCTAAATACCTCGTATTCTCTATCCC
Organism: Candidatus Fermentithermobacillaceae bacterium UBA3907; assembly: GCA_002391545.1. Lineage (GTDB taxonomy): Bacteria > Bacillota > Sulfobacillia > Fermentithermobacillales > Fermentithermobacillaceae > UBA3907. The sequence continues at coordinate 56,319 of DGFF01000140.1, forward strand.
GTTTCAGGGTTCTCTCCAACCCAGGAGAAGAAATCTCCAAGTTATAACTGGTAGAAATGGGATCCATCTCATCCAGCATGGGGCTTATGACCTTTTCCACAGCCACACAATCGTCTAACGTAACTCCCTGTGGCGAATAAATGGTGACACGCAAGATAACCTGCCTAAACTCATCAGAAGTGAGTTCTACGTCTAGCAATTCTAGACCTATCTCCCTTATTACAGGCTCAAAAGCTTCAAAAAGGTTCTCTAGCAATTGTTTCCTGCTCATCCTTATCACCCCATAACATACAAAGAGTGGGCTCAGCGAAACCCACTCCGACAAATTTCCGCGTTGTGTAAAACGTCGTTGCTCCTCTATGCACCTAAGTATAGCATAAAATTTGACTCCTTCGCAAATGCATAAAGGCCCCTAAAACTTGCTGTATTTATTCAAATGGCTTAGGAGGATGTAAGTACCTCGCCAGGAAAGAATATATCTCCCTCCTAGATTCCTTCGCTAATTTAGTGTCTATCCTGTTGAATTGATGACCGCCTGGAGCATTATCATATATCTTGTATTCAAAATCCTTGCCTAATGCCTTAAGCGACTTTACCAGATGCTCTACTTCAAGCACATTTACATCTTCGTCATTGGTAGTCGTGTGTATAAGTAAGGGTGTCTGCAGCTTTTCTACATTCCAAGCAGGGGATCGCCTTCGATACTCATTCACATCCTCATATGCAGTCTTACCGATATGGTAACTTGCGGAAAAGATTTGCCTGTACCCTTCCGTCTTATACCCCATTCGCGCCACTAAATCGCTCACAGGGACGCCTGCATATCCTACTTTGTAGCCTTCAGGATGGTTGAAAAGGTTCATCAGAGTAATCATTCCACCGTGGCTCCACCCCATAATGCCTACCCTTTCAGGGTCAACCAGGGGATTATTCTCTATCATCCAGTTTCTGCCTTCCCAAACGTCTTCATTTTCCAAACCACCATAATCTATATATCGATAAAACTGTTGGCCATAACCTGTGCTTCCTCTGTACTCGGGAGCGATAATAACGTAGCCTTGCATTAACAACTCTCTTATTACATTTGCGCAACCAGTTGAAAAATTCGAGTGGACGCCCCCGTGAACAAAAACGAGAAGCGGATACTTCTCGGCTGGATCTGCGTCTACAGGTACAAAAGTATACGCTGGAATTTTCAAAGGGTTACCCCGATCTTGGGGCGGTTGCGCCATAGGATTGGCTGGAGGAGGACCTATATAAGTTACCTTGTCTACACAAGCTATATCGCCAACCTTTTGATACCACATTAAATCATCTATCTGCTTTGATAACGAACTAAGCTCATGAAATAAAGATTCCTGCATCAACCTTAATTCTTCGAAGTCCTTACTAACCTGGTCCATGTCGTTTGAGTCTCTCCTTCCCTCTATGTTTCATTTGTTGTCATCCCATATTTCTCCTATATAGCCAAATACCTTAACCCAAATGTGCACTGCCAACCGTACGCTAGGATCATCCAAGGAACGCTGAACTACATCGTTAATTTTGCGCAAACGGTAGTCTAGAGTATTCGGATGTATTCTAAGACAATCAGCGGCTGCTTTCCTCCTCCAACCGTAGTCAAGCATTACGCCTAAGGTCTTAACCAGTTCTGTACCATTTATCCTATCGTATTGAATCAGCTGTTGCACTATATCTCTTCCAAACGTTCCATGATCCTTGCAGTCTCGCATACACTGGATCAGATCGTACAAAGCCATCTGTCCGTAGTCGAAAAAAGGCTTCTGATCTGCATGTCTCAGTTGTGCCCCTACCTGAATTGCCTCACGAGCCTCCTGATAACTTTTTGGTATGCCCAACGCATCTGTGTAGGAACCACCAATGCCCAAGGATTCGCGAAAACCCACCGAACTCAGATATTTGCTCAAGTCTAAAGCGATTCCCCTAACATTGTGCCAAGGCTCATCGCATACGATAATCACTACCTCACCTTTATATTCACTGCTAACAGCGTTAACATTGTGGTTCTTTAAGAAAACCTCCACAGTCTCCAACACCGTCTGAGCATAGTAGGAGGAACGGGGCAACGGATGGTGTAGCACCAACACCTGAAATGGAGGCGATAATCTGATCCCTTCACTTTTCTGTTTTAACTCGTTGAGATCTAGTTTCCCATCAGGAGATAAAAGTTCTAAGGCAATACGCCTAGTTTCAGGCTCAAAAACCTCTGATTCTAAACCATCTATTGGAAAATTACTAGCGATCATCCTAGCAGTTTTGATGATAGCAGCTTCATCTTGAGGCGTTATGGATCTTTCATCATCTTTGACCCATAGGTATCCTACTACGTTACGTCCACAACGTACGGCAATGGCCATCCTTGAGGTAAGACCAAGCTCGGGAACAGGCCCTAATCGAACCACGCCTGGAGACGAATGGATTTTTTCGTACACACCATGTTTTATCAAAGTCTCAAGGGTGTCTTTGGAAGGACCCCTTCTCAAAAGAGTTTCCAGCCTCACCCGATCCACTGGGTCCTCGTGCACAGAATATGCTATTAGGTTGCCATTTACATCCTCAAGAGTTATGGGTCTTTTGATCAAAGCGGCCAATTCATCCACCAAAACCTGAATTTCCATGGCGTAAACGATCACCCCGCATACGAACATATCGTAACTGTCAAGGAATTAAGCCCTCTATTTTGCATCAGTCGACTAACACACATCAACACTTCAAAAAATTCACTAGCCGAGCAGATTCCTCTCGTAGTTTGTCAAACACTCAAGACCAGCATGAGTTAACACTACATCGTCTTCGATCCTAACGCCGCCCTTGCCGGGCAGATATATGCCAGGTTCAATCGTGAAGGTAGAGCCTATAGGCAACGGATCGCGATTAGATTCGACTATATAAGGATCCTCGTGAATTTCGAGCCCCAATCCGTGTCCTGTCCTATGAATGAAGTAATCTCCATACCCGCGGGCTGCTATTACATCCCTGGCTAAAGCATCTACTTGCGCGCCAATCATACCGGGTACCGCTTTAAGCCTGGCATTTTCTTGAGCTTCCAGTACTATCAAATAAATCTGTTTGAGTTCATCGGAAATCTCACCAATTGCGTACGTCCTGGTTATATCAGACCAATAGCCGTCTACATTCACGCAAAGATCGAGCCACGCCAGGTCTCCTTCCTCAATAAGATCGGTGCTTGTACCTGCGTGCGGGATTGCAGTATTTGCGCCAGTAGCTAACGACATGCTCACCATCTGCGCTCCTTGCAGCTTGAGCTGTCTTTCTATCTCGACCACTATATCTCTAGCACGTTCTCCAGGAGCAAGTAGTTTCCTAGCTACCTCCACTCCCAGATCAGCGAGTCTAGCCGCTTCTTTCATACTCCTGAGCTCAGCTTCATCTTTGACCATCCGAAGCTCCTTCATTATTTCACCTGCATCTACCCATTGAAAATCACCCATGACGCCTTTCATAAGCGAATACTCGAGAAGTCTCAGGCTGCGAAACTCAAGAGCCCATGTGCCAGATGAAGAACCTAATGCGGCTTCAAAAGCGCGCTCCGGACCTTCTTCGTCAGCATATGAAAATACTTGAAAATCCAAAGAAACCCCATTGTCTTCCAACCTTCTAGCAACTAACTGGCCTTTTTGGCTTTCTAATACAGGCATGATTAATGACGCTCTCTTATACACATCT